>NZ_JAGUUD010000050.1:0-58167 GCF_020177535.1 Paraburkholderia sp. XV
CACCAGCGCGAAGGGCGGCGAGGGCGTGCTCGCGTTGTCCGAAGATCAGTTCTGAACGCGCGAACCATCCGCAATCCAACGACGGGCTTCGACTGAACACGAAGCCCGTCTGCTTCAAACCTGTCCCAAACCCTCCGCATACCCCCGCGAGCGCGCGCCGCTCACTCCACCTTCGCGCTCAATCCCTTCAAGCCCTTGATCACGACGAGCAACGCGCGGCCGTGCTCTTCCGAGCCGTCCCACGCGTCGACGATCGCGTTGCGCAGCAACTCGTTGTAGCCCGTCGCCCGCCCGCCCACATGGCGCGCTTCCACACCATAGAAACTGCATAGCTTATTGAATGACGCGCTCTTGCGCACGCGGCGCCCCTTCGACAGCCGGAGCCGCGACACCGTAGGCTGGCTCACCCCGGAAAGCCGCGCGATTTCGCTGGACGAGCGCACGTCTGCCATCAAGCGGCGCAACAGGTCCTGCACGGGAAAATCGCTCTTCAGGGCTTCCATTCCATGCATTATATCTATACATTAACGCTTGTTGAATGGCTGACCATTTCGCCAATGGCTCGCAAGTCGGCGAGCCGAACGGCAGTCCCGAGGAAGTTGATGACACTGAAGCACCTACCGCCCACGTTCTGCTGGACCAAGACAGGCACCGAGTCCAGCGAGGAACTCCCCAACATCGTTCTCCAGAAAGAATGGGAGCGGAGGCTGGGCGGCGGGCGTTTTCTGTGGGGCGTCGGTCAGTCGCTCGGCAATAGCGCGCAAATCGCGGCACATCGCACCGGCTCGCTGCTCGCGCTCTTTTCGCCGGCGTCGAGCAAGCCGCGGCAAGGCGGGCGCAAGCGCGAAGACATGCTGCTGTGGAATGCGTGGATCGACAGCACGGGTCAGGTGCGGCAGCTGCCGCCGCATGCGTTCGTGGTCAGCCGCACCGTGTTGCCCTCGGGGCGGCGCAGGGAGCAGCACTACGCGCTGGTGTGTTCGTCGCCCACTGAACTGAGCATGGGCACGCGGCTGCACATCTACCCGGAGCACCTGCGCAGCGTCAGCACGGGCAAGGTGCTGGGTCCCGCGCAAGGCACGGCCGTCGTCGACTGCACGTCGCGCTCGGGCGAACTGAGCGGCAAGCGCTATCCCGTCGCACTTGCCGTGGAGCTGGAAGCGCCGTATTTCGTGCGGCTCGCGCAGCCCGTCGTACTCAAGGCGCGCGACTTCGCGGAGGTCAACAAGGCCACGCGCGACGGCGACTTTGCGGCCTTCATCGAACTGGTCGGGCGTTTGCGCACGCGGCCGCCGCAGGAGCGCGTGCGCGGCTTCACGCGCGATCTGTTCGACATGCCGCCCGTCGAGGCCATGGCGGCCTTCAACGCGGCGCAAGCGCAGGCCAGTTTCGCGTTATGACAGACGGGGATTGAAACAGGCGTCTGGCGCATAAAACCTGGGAAACCTGAATGTCGGGTGCTTGTGTACTAAAACGCACGCTGTTGCAAATCAGACCTGGCGCTTCGCACCGAGCGGAGAGAAAATCGGCAGCATGCCGCAGTCAATCCATTTTGTAGCGCCGGCTCGCACCCAAAGCCGCCGGCGTGAACCGCAAATGGGCGAGCCCCACGCATCGCAAGCTGAATATCCGAACCGAATCCAGATGGAGGAATGCTTATGTCGGCAATGATGCAATCAAGGCAGGCTCAGGCCGCACAGCGTTTTGTCGAAGCGACACGCAATGTCGATCTGGCTTTTCGCGCCGTGCGCGCCGACCCGGAAGATGCTGCGTCGACGGCCGGGCATGCCGCTGCCGTTGCGCAACTGGACCGCGCGCTCGACGAACTGGCGCGAGCCCAGGCGCTATTCGACTCGGTGGTTCGCATCGACGCGCGGCGGCGCAATTGAGTCAGTCAATCATGATTTCGCCCGTACGAATGGATTGCTGATCTTTCCACACTACGAATCGCACTTCGAATCGCACGAGCAATGTCTACTTCAATCGCAAAACTCGACGGCCAGGCGCGGGAGCGTCTGATCGCGTGGATTCAGAATCGAATGAACGAATTCGGCATCACGTTCGACGCGCTTGAACGCTCGTTCGCCGAAGACGAACGCAATGCTCGCGCCATCCGCTATCAGGATGCGTCAGGCCACGTCTGGGACGGCCGGGGCGATTTGCCTGAGTGGCTGCGCCGCGCCGTCGCGTCGGGCCAGAACATCGATTTCTTCCGCTGCGAAGGCCAGGCAAACTGATCCTTCAGCCCGGATCGCCATCGTCGCGGCTTTCGGGCGGCACGACGTCCAGGCGATACCCGACGCCATAAATCGAGCGGATCATGTCGTGATCCGGCCGCACATTCTGAAGCTTGCGGCGCAGGTTCTTCACATGCGAGTCGACCGTCCGGTCGGCCACGACCCGATGATCGTCATACAGTTGCCGCAGCAGGTGGTCGCGCGAATAGATGCGGCCGGGCGTCGAGTGCAGCAGCGCGAGCAGCCTGATTTCGATCGGCGTGAGATTGAGGTCTTTTCCATCGAGCGACGCGACATGCCTGTCGAGATCGATCGCCAGTCCGCCTGAAACCGGCTCCGCGCCGGTGCGCGCCGCACCCGATAGCGACTCGATGCGGCGCAGGATCGCCTTCACGCGCGCTACGACTTCGCGCGGACTGAACGGCTTGCAGACGTAATCGTCGGCACCTAGTTCGAGGCCCAGCAAGCGGTCGATCTCATCGACGCGCGCGGTCAGGATGATCACGGGCACATCCGAAAACGTGCGCAACTCGCGGCAGATTTCGAGCCCGCCGCGTCCCGGCAGCATCAGATCGAGCAGAATCAGCGAAGGCGGATGCGCGCGTACGGAAGCGATCACGTCGCGGCCATCTTCGATCACCTTGGTGTCGAAGTTCTCCGCGCGCAGATAGTCCGTGAGCAGCGCCGACAGCTTCGGCTCGTCTTCGACGATCAGCACTGAAGCAGGCGAGCGGGCAAGAGTAGAGTCAGTCATCTTTGGCTTCTAACGTAGCGAACCGGACCGCGATCCACAGTCCTCCCAGCGGCGAGCGCAATGCGTCGATGGTGCCGCCATGCTGGCCGACGATATGTTTGCACAGCGCGAGCCCCAGGCCCGCGCCGCCGCTTTGACGGCTGCGTGACGCATCGACGCGAAACAGCCGGTCGAACAGATGCGGCAGCAAAGGCTCGGGCACGGCGGGGTGCGTATCCTGCACGTCGATTCGAATCTCGTGCTGGTGCCTCGCGACGGCCACGCGGACCTTGCCGCCGGAATCGGTATAGCGCAACGCGTTTTCCAGCAGGTTCTTCATCAACTGCGTCAGCCTGTACGGGTCGCCGAGCATGATGATGCCCGCGGCGTCGATATCGGTTTCCAGTGCGATTTTCTTGTCGGCGAGCCGGTCTCTGAACGACTCGGCGGCGGCTTCGACGATGGGCGCGACGTCGAGCCGCACCTTCTCGAAAGACAGTTCGCCGATGTCCGCGAGCGACAGCTCGTACAGGTCGTCGATCAACTGGCTCAGCAGCGCGACTTCCGCCTGCAGCGACGCGAGCGTCGCGCGGTCGGGCTTGCGCACGCCGTCTTCGATCGCTTCGAGTTCGCCGCGCAGCACGGCAAGCGGTGTGCGCAACTCGTGCGAAATATCCGCGATCAGATTGCGGCGCGAACGTTCGGCATCGCCGAGCGAGATTGCGAGCCGGTTGAAGTCGGCGGCCAGATCGTGAAGTTCGTCGCTGCCCGCGTCGGGCACGCGAATCGAATAGTCGCCGCTCGCGAGCCGGTGCGTCGCCAGCACGAGGCGCCGCACGGGCGCGAGCAGCAAACGCGCGAGCACGACGGCGACGCACGCGGCCAGCAAGGCGGCGAATCCGGCGATGATCCATGTCGTGCGAACCTGCTGAGCCTGAAATTGACGGTCCGCGGAACGAAACATCACTTCGGGCCCGGCGACGACCAGCCAGCCGATCACCTTGCCGTCGACGGTCAGCGGCAGGCGCGGCGCATCGGGTGGCGGCGGCGGTCCCTTTTGCAGCACGCTGTGCATGTCCGTGTCGTAGACGCGGAACGGCGGGTGGCGGTTGCCCTGCGGCCCCGGGCTTTGCATGTCGCGCCTCTGGGGAGGCGCGCCCGCGTCGCCAGGCGGCGGCCCCGGCTCGGCGCCGTTGCCGCCCGGCGCGCCGTCAGGCGGCGGGTCGTCGTGCGGCGCGTTCATGTCGGGAGGGCCGGACGGACCGGGAGGCGGCACGCCCGCGTCGATCGCCTCGGGAATGGCGGCTGCCGCCGCCACCGGATCCTTGAGGAAATCCCAGCTTCGATGCGTCGCCCAGGCGGCTTCGATTTCCTGCTGCAGGCGCGAGGAATGCGATTGTGACTGGCGCTGCAGATAGCCGAGAAAGCCCTGTTCGAAACTCCAGCGCACGGCAACGCCCATCGTGACGGCCACGAGTATGCACGCCGCCGAAATCGCGACGAAGAGCTTCGACGTAATGCCGATTCTCATGGCGAGACCCCACGGCCGCCACTTTTCATGCTTGCCACCCTGTGTTTCCCTGTCGGCGTGCTTTAGCGGGCGCTCGAGCGCCGCATGCATGCCAGTTGCTATCGATATGCCGCCACGGCGCTATTTTGACGCGACGTGCGCGGCGCCGGATGACCGTTCGGCAATCTCCACACAATCTCCTTAATTTTCTCCGTCTTGCCTGCACAGTTGCTCACTATCATGGACCTCCATTCAAATGGGAGAAGGACGGAAAGTTCATGACCATCCATCTGCTCGTCGTCGAGCCTGATCAGGCCAGCCGCGACACACTTCGGGCACATGTGCAGCAGCACAAGATCGAGATGTCCGTCCTGTACAACACCGACTCGCTGGAACGGCGCCTGGAAGTCGAAGTGCCGTCGCTGATCGTGATGCGTCACGGCTTGCCTGAAGTGGACGGCCTGACGGCGTTGCGGCGTATCCGTTCGCTCGGCTACGACTTGCCGGTGATCATCGTTAGCCGGTCCGACGACGTCGTCGACAAGGTGCTCGCATTCGAGCTCGGAGCGAACGACTATGTCGTCGATCCACACGATCCACGCGAGATGATCGCAAGGGTGCGCAACGCGTTGCGTTCTGGGCCGCCGTCGCACGTGCCGATGCATATCGAGCGTGCGCCGATCGCATTCGACGATTTCGAAGTCGACGTCGCCGACCGCGTGCTGACGCGAGGCGGCGCGGAAGTGCCGCTGCGCAGCACGGAATTCGCGCTGCTCGCGGTGCTTGCGTCGAACCCGATGAAGGTGCTGTCGCGCGTGCGTATTCTCAACATGCTGCGGCGGCATTGCAGCGTGACGGAGCGCGGGCTCGACGTCGTCGTATTCAGGCTACGCGCCGCGTTGAAGCTGTCGCCGACGGGCCGGCAATACATCAAGACCTTGCGCGGCGAAGGCTATATGTTCGCCCCCGACGACGCGCTGCCGCGCCACGGCGCGGCGGGGGATCGAGGCGGTGCGCGGGTGCCCGTGCTCGACCTTGCGGCGCCTATCGTTGCGGAGGAGCGCATGCGTTTTGAAAATGCGGCGCGGAGAATTCAGTAGCGCATGCTGTGCGCGGTATTTGAAGGATCCAATTTTCTGATTTCATCACTCAGTATGCATAGAGTTCCTTGCGCGCGCCACTTTCAGACATATCTCATGGTGCGGCATGCAGTTGCGCGTTCGAATCGTCCTCGGCCCATGATGTCGCCCAGGCATCGGGATAATTCGGATATCAAAATATGTCTGAAGGTTTTGAAGGCGATAATCTGTGTATCAACGAACTGAGCGGCGGACAGTCGTACTTTCTTGAAGTACCCGGCAGTGTGAGCGCAAGCGGTCTATCCGTAGTCTCATTTGTCGCGACCGAAAGACTCGGCGAACCCTACCGCGTCACAATCCAGCTCACGCACCCGCATCGACTCGCGCGTGCCGACTGTCTCGGCAAGGATGCGACGTTTTCGATTGTCCCCGTAGACCGCGGCGGGCGTCGATTTGCGGGCTGGATTACCAGCCTTACCGAACTGAAGACAACGCGCGATTTCACCAGCTATGAGCTTGTGCTGGAAGCACATTATTCGAAGCTGGCGCGCGCACATGCCAGTCGTATCTACCAGCACCTCACAGCGCCGGAAATCATCGAGCAGGTGCTGAAACGACATGGCTTGCGGGGCTACCAGTACAGATTCCGGCTGCGCCGCACGTATCCGCAGCACGCGTTCCGCATGCAGTACCAGATGGATGACCTTGCGTGGGTCCAGCTTCTGATGAAGCAGGAAGGGCTCTACAGCTATATCGCAGCGGGTGAGCATGGCGATGTTCTGAACGTCTGCGACGACATCGACCATTACGTCTATCAGCCGTCGCTAGATGTGCCGTATCGCGAGCAGGCTGGTCTGGAGTCGGGTAACGAGGCGGTCAGTTCGCTCGTTACGCGGACGCAGACCGTAGCGCAATCGTTCCTGGTCGCCGACTATAACCACGACAGCGCATGGGAGCGGTACAGGGACGACGCCAACGTAGCAGCCGAAGACAAGACCACCTACGGCCAGCCCTATGTGTGGGGCACGCATCACTCTGACGCCCAGGCCGCGAAGTGGGAAGCACAACTTAGGCACGAGGCGGCACTTGCGTCGCAGGTCGTGTATGAAGGCGAGAGCAATTTCTTGCATTGATGCCCGCGCGCATCCTGCACATTGATAAAGCGCTGCCCGACGCGCCAAACGGCCAGGTCGTTGTCGAAGCGGTCCATCGTGGCGCGCGGGACGATGCCTACTCGAACACGTACAAGGCGATTCCGTCTGACCGGCGTTTCCGGCTGGCGCTGGAGGAGGCGGCGTGGCCGAGGATTGCGGGCACACTCAGTGCCCGCGTGACGTCGCCCGACCAGTACAAGTATGCGTATTTGACGGCAGCCGGATACTACGTCGTGCGCTTCGATCTGGATTTCGATGAGTGGAATCCGGGCGGCGAGAGTGTGCCGCTACGTCTTGCAAAGCCGTTTGCGGGTGCGTTGCAAACGGGGTTTCACTTCCCGTTGCTCGACGGCACCGAGGTCGCCATCGCCTTCCACGACGGCAATCCGAACCGCCCATACATCGCGCACGCGATGCACAACAGCCAGGCCGTCGATCACATCACCAGCGACAACCGCTGGCTCTCGCGCAATGTCATTCGCACGCAGAGCAATAACAAGCTGCGTATGGAGGACTGGGAAGGTCAGGAAGGCATCAAGCTCTCGACTGATCATTCGGGCAAGACGCAGCTGAATCTCGGCTTCCTGGTCGACTCGAAGAAGCAAAAGCGTGGCGAAGGCGTCGAACTGCGCACATCGGGATATAACGCGCTACGTGGCGGCAGTGGCCTGTATCTGAGTGCCTACGACAGGCCCGGCGCGAGCGGCCAGCAGTTGGACATGCAGGAGACCGTCGCGGAACTGGAGCGGGCTTTGGTGCTCGCGCGTTCACTCGCGGACTTGGCTAGCGCGTCGAAGGCCGACCCTGCTGACACGGATGCACAGAAAGCGGCCAATGATGAACTGGACCAACTGAAGCAGCCGGGCATTCTGGCGGGCGCACCTGGCACGGTGGGCATGGTGTCCGGCAAATCGATGCAGTTCGTGGCAAACGATAGCGTCCAGACGACCGCCGGGAACAGTGCTGACTGGAGCGTGCTGAAGCGATTCACAGTTGCTGCGGGCGAGAAGATTTCGCTGTTCGTGCAGAAGCTCGGCATAACGATTTTTGCGGCGAAAGGCCCGGTTCAGATTCAGGCACAAAGCGACGCTATCGACCTTGCATCGCTGCACGATACCGCTATTCGCAGTGTTGACGGGTCTGTGATCATCGAGGCGAAAAGAGAGATCCTGCTCAAATGCGGTAACTCGTATTTCCGCATGACGCCGGAAAACATCACCAATGCCACCAACGGCGACTACATCGAAAAAGCCATCACGTGGCAGAAAAAGAGCCCGGACGGGACGATGCAGAAAACGGCGTTACCGTATGCAAACGATATTGCTGACCTCGCGCGTCACGGCTCGAAGTTTTCAGGCTAACAGTGTTAAACGACTTCACGACATGAGTGCACAACAGAATAATCAACGGGCCGCAGCGCCGGCAGTGTCCTCGCCCCAGACGTGGCGCTATCCGTTTCCTGGAAGGGATCACAAGGAAATAACCGGCCCGGATATCTTCTATCACGCACTCGCGGGTATGGAAGATGGCTTCTTTCCGCTCGGCGTAAACGGGTTCCCGCACGGCGGTGTGCATTTTGGCAAAGGCTCATCCAGCCGCGTTGACCAGACTGGCGGCGTGCGGGTCATCGCCAATGGCGAGGTTGTTGCGTTCAGGCTCGATGACGCGTACCCGCAACTTCACTTCACACAGGACCGTCGCTGGGCGATGTACTCAACCGGCTTCGTGCTGGTGCGCCACCATATGACGATGCCACCTGCGCCAGGCAATACCGCCAAAGGGCAACCTGCCGACGAAACGCTGACGTTCTTTAGCCTCTATATGCACGTGGCCGACTGGTCCACCTACCTTGCTGATGGAAGCATGGTGCGTCCTGGCTGGTGGCCCGGCGTGGACGCCTACCGCATCGGCAACAAGAATAGACAGGAGAACGGTGGTGAGGCAGCGGGCGCATTCGTCTGGTCGGAGCCGAAACCCGGAAAGAAGAGAAACCAGTTCATCGCGGGCCATCACGTTGCGTTCTTGCCGGAAGGAAGCGAGGTAATCATCGGCGAGAGACGCGGCGAATGGGGACACATTCGTTCCATTTCAGCCGGGCATTTGGTCAGTGCAAAGAGCGGCGGCTATTTCGGTTGGGAGGATAAAGACGTGCCGTGGGTGCAACCTGACGGCGACGAGTCGGGAACGGCATCCGTAACGTCCGAGGGCGATTGGGGTTGGCTGTATCTACACGACCAGCAACCCGTAAGAGAGCCGCGGGGAGTGGGAAGCGTGGTCGTTCCGCCGCAGCCGATTCCCGTCAAGGCTGGCACGCTGATGGGACAGGTCGGCGAATACCATGACTATGAGCGCTCGACACCACTACCTCCCGTCCCCGCACGTCAGTTGTTGCATCTTGAAGTGTTTGCCGGCGACGAACTGAAAGAGTTCATCGGGAAGTGTCGCGCGCGGGCGGCGCAACTGCCTGCAAGCGATCGCACCGTTCTGGTCGTTCAGGCGGGCGCAAAGCTGGTCATACACCCGGCTGAGCCGGACCACAAGTTGGGCACACGTCACCCGCTATACGACGCGAAGGAGACCACTCGCAGCCCGAAATCCGGACCGTGGGTGCAGGTGCAGCCGAGATACCTGACCATCGGCAGTATCGCCGCTCTGGATGGCGGCCCCGTGTGGATCCGACGGGATGATCTGAACCGTGGGCCGAACGGCCTGTCGGCCTGGATGCGTTTTCCGTTGCAGGTTCGGGCTGTTGCCGATCCGGCGAACGCACAGACGTTTGCGTTCCCGCGCGCGCAGCTTGATGGTCTGGGCGACGGTAACGTTGCCGTTGATGACGAGAACATACATTGGTGGCGAATCAGCCTTGTTGCCGCAGACGGCACGGATCAGCGGGGCTGGGTCTGCGAAAAAGCGCATCCGGGCACGACTTGGGAAAGCCCGTGGGCTTGGCCTGGTTTCGAGATCGTCGACGCGACGGGCGTCGCGCTGACCGATGCGTTTCGCCGTAACCTTTCTGTGACTGGCTCAGCCGACTGGAGGGAGCAGACGGAATTCGAGCCATCCACGGCGGCGATAAACGGGAGTGTGTTGCTTCAGCGGCTTGAGCGGACCGTGAGCCGAATCCCTTTGCAATACGGTGAAAAGAAGAGCGGCAAGGACGGCCAGGAAGTGGTCACAGCGAGAAAACTCCAGCGGGCCATGAACACGTCCTGGCTTGCCAGCGAACTGGCACATGTGATCCTGCGCTATGAGAGCGAATGGGGTGGCGGGATGAGCCGGTGGGAGGCACTGACGCCCTTGATGCGAAATGCGCGTGAGAACTGGCAGTGCGAGTTGCAGCGGATCAAGAAGTTGCAATGGTGGGATGACGTTAAGGGTGCGGTCGAAGGCTTCCCAGCTAGTCCGGTCGTGAATCATATACATCCAATAGCGCTTGTTGGCAATTTCTCGACTAGCGAACGACTGACATGTCCGCACTGCGGTAGCGATCTTACGCTCACGGCGAGCACACTTAAGTCCATATTTCTGAATATAAGCGGCGACGATGCGGAGCACTACTCCGTGACAGTAACAGACGCTTTCGTGAAGTACGGCATCAATACATGTAACCGTGCTTCGCACTTTCTCGGTCAATGTGCAGTTGAGTGCGGTGGGTTCACTGCTTTTCGGGAAAGCTTGTATTACACGAATGGCGATCGTTTATGGGCGACCTACCCAACTGCATTGAAGGCCGGTCTTCACAGACTGCATCCGACATGGTCCCTTCCGAAAATCGAAGACTATTCAAAGCGAAACTTGATTCGTAACGATGCAGAACTCGGCGAAGTGTTGTTCGGCGACGAGGAATATCCAGGGCGCGACTACCGTGGGCGAGGGCTTCTCCACATGACGTGGCTGGGCACATACAAGCAATACAAAATGGCCAGTGGGATTGACGTCGCGGATGACCCAAGTAAAGTTGAAAATGATTCATTTGTCGCGGCCGATTCGTCTGCGTGGTTCTGGAATAGCCACGCTATCAGTACATCAGCCGACGCAAACAACGTCCGAGGTGTGACCAAGGTGATAAATCCAGCAATGAAAGACTTTGCTCTCCGTAAAGACGCGACAAAGCGCGCTTTCGAACATTTGAACAAAGGCCAGCAACCCTGCAAGCACGATTGGGAATCAACTCTTACGGGAGAAAACGGATGGTGATAAAGAAACTTGCCTCTCTGGCGTTGCTATTGGGCATATCGAGTTTGGCTCGGTGGGCGCACGCTGCTAACAAATCACCAGATAAGATTGCCGCTGACGCAGTTCGTGCAGGTTGTTCCGTATCATTTTTTGAAGAGCCTCTGCAGGACTTGCACAATCCATCGAGTGGGCCGCTTTTCAATGTGAAAGCTACTTGGCAGTGTCGTGATGGAGAAATATTGTCAATTGACAGCTATGAAGTAAACGGATCCAGCCCAAAGGTCGTGACGGTTTTTTATTGGCAAAACCGAGAGATCGTAACGCTGGTCAGATGGAGTGTAAATTCGAAAGCAGCGGATTATGTAGGAGACTACTACCAAGTATTTATATACAAATATGTTCGTTCATCGAAGGGGGCAAATATCGTCCGTGATAGCACGGCTATGAAGGCCTTTCCTGAGGGCTGGGACGGCGTTAGGAGAGATGGCGCTCCGGTGATATACGCGTTTAAAGATGCCGCTTCGATAAGAAAGAGGCTTCGCGCAATTCAACTTGGTCAGTAACGCCGGCTCATATCAATGATTCGCTACTTTTCCAACCGGACCGGAGTATTTTAAAAGGTAGAGCGATGCACTCTTTCTCCAAAATCGCTGCGTATGTGCTGGCAGAACCTGATAGTGACCAGTTCAAGATAGCCGCGAGCGTGATAAACGCGCACCGGTGGTGTCTTGTTTGCTATTTCCGCTTCACACGTTGATCGAAGCGACGTACTGGTCATATCGAGGAAAGCAGTACGAGGTCCGGAATGCCTTAAACCAGGGTTGCGGACTAAAAGGATTGTAAGAAGGCAGTGCTGCTCAACCCCAAGTTCTGGCAGTAGTACTTCCTCGCGTTTGCGGACCTCTGGCATTAAAAGATCGGGAGCTTTATGAGACGTTATGACGTATGCAACGGCGACACCACAACGGCAGGAGGTCGCGTAATTGCGCCTGAAGGCGGAGAAACTATTCATGGTCGCGCCGTAGCCTATGAAGGCGATTCGGTGTGGTGTCCAAAGTGCAACTCGACAGGTCGGATCATGTGCACCGACAGTCAGAACGATACAGGTCCGAATGGTAAGCAGGTAGCGCTAAGTGGCGACTGGTGTGTGTGCAAGTGTGATCCTTCGCCCACGCTGATCGCCTCGCAACACGATAGCGGGTGTTGACCGGCACGCAGGTTACCTCTCGCCGCTATGTCCGTTTGGCATGTGCCTCGCAAGATTCCAGAAAGTCTGGTTGCAGCGTAACCATACGCCCACGCGTGGGGGTGCGTCACATCGCGAGAGAGAGCAAGTGACCGGACCATAAAAAGACCGCAGTGAAGCTTTCCCAGCACATTCAGAACGAAGTCCCGATCTGAAACTGAAACACCTGGTACTTATCGTCTATATGCCTGACGATAGGAAATCCGACCGAGAGCTTCAGCGGGCCAATCGGCGAAATCCACTCGAGGCCCGCGCCATAGCTGTATCTCAAGCCGTTCGCGCCCGTGCTGTTGCCTTCGTTGCCCCACACGTTGCCCGCGTCGACGAAAGTAAAGACGCGCAACGTGCGATCCCATCCGCTGCCCGGAAGCGGGAATGTCATCTCAATGTTCGCGACCACCATCTTCGAGCCGCCGATCGAATCGCCCGTCGACGAATCGCGCGGCCCAAGCGAACTCGATTCATACCCACGCACCGAGCCGATACCGCCCGCGTAGTAGTTCTTGAAGATCGGATACGCCTTGCCCGCGAAGCCATTGCCATAGCCCGCCTGGAAATTCATGCCCAGAATGAAGCCACGCGCGAACGAGTAGTAATACTGGCTCTGCACGTCCGTCTTGTAGTACTCGGTTTCGCCCGCGGGCGTGCCGACCTCGCCGTTGATCTGCAGCATATAGCCGCGGCTCGGCACGAGCGCACTATCGCGCGCATCGCGCGACCAGGCTGCCGTCAGCGGCACGTTGTTGACCACGCGGCCGAATTCTTTCACATAGTCGAGATAGGCTTGCGGCGTCGACGAGTCGGTGTTGAAGCGGTCCTGCTCGATGCCGAGGCCGAAGTAGACGGTATCGACTTCCGAGAACGGAATGCCGAACTTCAGGTCTGCACCAAGCGAGACGATACGAAAGCTCTCGTCGTTGCTGTAGTACAGCGGATAGCTGGTGCGATAGTAGACATCTGAAATGCGCTTGATGCCGTCGACGGTGAAATACGGATCGGTCTGCGTGACCGACAACGTGCGATACGTCTTCGCCGTATTCACATTGACGCCAAGACTCGTGCCCGAGCCGAACACATTGTCCTGCGTGACGCCCGCCGACAGAACCACCTTGTCCGACGAAGAAAAGCCTGCGCCGAGCGTGATCGCGCCCGTCGGCTTTTCCGACACCTTGACGTCGACATCGACCTGATCGTTCGAACCGGGAACGGGCACGGTCGTCACGTCGACGTCGGTGAAATAGCCGAGGCGATTCACACGTTCCTTCGAAAGCGCAAGCCGGTTCGAATCGAACCACGCGCTTTCGAGTTGGCGCATTTCTCGCCGTATCACTTCGTCGCGCGTACGGGTGTTGCCTTCCACATTCACCTGGCGCACGTACACGCGTCGTCCCGGATCGATTTGCAGCGTGAGATCGACAGTGTGCTTGTCCTGATCGATCTGCGGCACCGCATTGACAGCAGCAAACGCGTAGCCGTATTCGCCGAGCCGGTCCACGAGGGCTTTCGTCGTTGCCTTGAGCTTCTCTTCGGAGAACGTTTCACCGGGCTTGATGCCGATGAGCGGCTTCAATTCCGCTTCGCGATCGAGCAGATTACCCGCGAGCCGGATGCCTGTGATCGTATAGGGCTCGCCTTCGTGCAGGTTGAGCGTCAGATACATCTCCTTCTTGTCGGGCGTCAGCGAAACCTGAGTCGAGTCGATCCTGAACTCCAGATAGCCGCGATTCAGGTAATACGAGCGCAGTCGATCCAGATCGGCGCCGAGCTTCTCTTTCGAATAGAGATCGTTCTTCGTGTACCAGGAAAACCAGTTCGGCGTCGACAGTTCCATTTCGTCGCGCAGCGTGCTTTCCGAAAACACCTGGTTACCGATGAAATTGATCTGCCTGATCTTCGCATTCGGACCTTCGATGACGGAGAACAGAACCGACACGCGTCCGCTATCGACGGGCGTCGTCGTGGTTTCCACTTCCGCGGCATAGTAGCCGCGCGTGAGGTATTGGCGTTTCAGTTCCTGTTCCGCCTTGTCGATGAGCGCCTTGTCGAAAGGGCGGCCGCGCGACAGGCCCACGGCACGCAGCGCCTTCGTCAGATTGTCCTTCTCGAACTCGTGAATGCCGGAGAAATCGATCTCCGCAATGGCGGGGCGCTCGACGACGTGAACCACCACGACATCGCCTTCGAGCGACACGTTGACGTCGCTGAAGAGGCCCGTGTCATAGATTGCGCGCACGGCCTGCGAGGCCTTGTCCTCCGTGAAAACCTCGCCGCGTTTGATGGGCAGGTTGGCGAGCAGCGTTCCCGCTTCAATGCGCTTCAAGCCGTCCAGCCGGATGTCAGTGACGACCACGGAGTCGCCGGCAAGCGCGATCGATGGCGTCAGTGTCGTGGCGCACACCGTAATCGCACTGGCGAGACAGATAGTTGATGCTCTTTGTTTCATCGAGGGTCTTGTTGAGAGCGGGACGCGACTCACTATGGAAAGCCGCGAGTATAGGAATGGGCTTCTTGCGCAGGGTTACGCCAAACTTTCTGAATATTTGTTGCTTCAGGTAAGGAATAGGGCGGCGATGAACAACGACGCCTGTTGCACTGGCGACGTCGTGCAAAGGCGGAAAGATGCAGCTAAGAATCGGTAGGGTCGTGGTAACGCGATGAGAGCGAAGGTGGCGTTATCGTGCCGACTCCACCCACCTCTGGTTCTTCGCCATGCTCGAACATATCGATCCCGTCGTACTGGTTGCTGTGTTACGCGTCAGCTCCACGCCGCTTTTCTCCGCCTGGATGGCGCGGGCCTCGTCTTATGAACCGTGGGTCGAAGCCACGCGCACACATCGCGAGCGCACAGCCGACGTGCAATCAGGCATGCGAACAGGCGCGAGCGAGGTGCTCCATGGCTGAGCGCGAGACGCATGTTGTCGATTCGATTGGCGATCTGCAGATGACGGAAGACGGTCTACACCTGCTGATTCACGGCAATCATGCGACCACGGCAATCCACCGTTCCGTGCTCGACCAGTTGCTGGTCGCGTTGCCGAATGCGATCGAGCATTCGGACCGGATCATCAACCAGAACGGGCAGATGGCCTTTGCGTTTCAGAGTTACGGCTGGGAGATCGGGCGCCTGAACGGCACGCAGACAGCCGTCATTCGCTTCAGGCTCGCGGGCAACATGGGCATTTCGTTTTCCTTGCCGTGCGAGCAGATTGCGCCGTTGATCGAGGCGCTGAGCGGTGTCGCTGCGTCGGCAGGCGCTGCCGTCGCTCAGGTCAACAGCGACGCCGTGACGTTGCAGTAAGACGCTCTGGACGCATCTTCATTCGGGCCGGCGTCCGCCCGTCAATCAGACGCCACGATTCCGCTTTGATATTTCGCCGAGAAGTCCAGGGCCTCGCTATCAGGCCCATTGCCGCATTGGTGCTCTGCCTGCTGGCGCCGCTGCAGGTTAACGCGCAACTCGCCGGCGACGCGGCCGATGCCGAACGCCTCTCCGATGCATGGAGCTTGCGCATCGCACCGCAGCTCACCGAAACACCCAACCCGCCCGATGCAAAACCGGCAACGATCGCATTGGGCGAGTCCGTCACCGGCACCGTCGATAGCGACCTGTCGCTCAAGGGCGCAGCCGAGCTGCGCCGCTATGGTTTCGTCGTGCAAGGCGATGCGCTGCACTACGATCCCGACCACGACGTCGCCGATGCATATGGCAGCGTACGCATTGTTTCGAAGGGCGACGTGTTCGACGGACCGTTCAGCCAGTTGCGCGTGAACGCTAGCGCAGGTTTCATTGCACAACCCAGATACCACTTCTACCTGAACGGCGGATGGGGCAGCGGCAAGCGCGCCGACCTGCTCGACAACGAGCGTTCGAAGATCGAAGACGGCACGTACAGCACCTGTGCGTGCGAGACGAATCCGGCGTGGTATATCCGCGCGTCTCAATTCACGATGGACCGTGGCGCCGATGAAGGCGTCGCGCGCAATGGCGTGCTGTTCTTTCAGAACATTCCATTGCTTGCGAGTCCGTGGCTATCGTTCCCGCTAGACGGCGCGCGCCGCAGCGGCCTGCTGTCGCCGACATGGTCGATGAGTTCGAAGAACGGCGTGGACATCACCGTTCCTTACTACTTCAACATCGCGCCGAACTACGACCTGACCATTGCGCCGCGCTACATGTCGAAGCGCGGCGCAATGCTGAGCGCGGAATACCGGTATCTGACGAGCGCGTCGTCCGGTTCGCTGTCGATTGCCTACTTGCCCAACGACATCACGACTCACGAGCGCCGCTATTCGATCGATCTGGATCACGTGTGGAATATCGGCTCCGGCTTCGGTGCGTACGTCAATTACAACCGTGTCTCGGATGCCAATGTGTCGACCGATCTCGGCTCGGGCAGCGCGTTTCCGACCACTTCGACTACGCTGTATCAGCAGGAAGCGGGTCTCACATACAACAGCGGACCCTGGTCCGTGCTCGCACGCGAGCAGCACTGGCAGTCCTTTTCCAGCGACACGACCTATAACCGCGAGCCGCAGCTCAACGTGCGCTACAACCGATACGACGCCGGTGGCTTCGATTATGGCTTCGAGGCAGACGCAACGCGCTTCACGCTTTCATCGGACGATGCAACGCAAGGCACGCGCTTCGTGTTCAATCCTTTCGTCAGCTATCCGATCGTCCGGCCAGGCTGGTTCTTCACGCCGAAGATCAAATGGCACTTCGCTTCGTACAATCTGACTTCGATTGCGTCCGACGCACCCGCAGGACAGCCACGCAACGTGAACGTGAACATCCCGACCTTGAGTCTGGACTCGGGCATGACGTTCGAGCGCGCCGTGCGCATCTGGGGAAGCTCGTACATCCAGACGCTGGAGCCCCGGCTCTTTTACGTGTATACGCCTTATCGCAACCAGACTTATGCGCCACTCTTCGACACCACGGAAGCGGACTTCGGTCTGGGCGAACTTTTCAGCGACAACGCATTTGCCGGCAACGACCGCGTGTCCGACGAAAGCCGCCTGACGGCCGCGCTGACCTCGCGCCTGATCGACGCGGCAACGGGCGACGAACGCGCGCGCTTCGTGATCGCGCAGCGTTACGATTTCAGGCAACCACGCGTGACCCTATACGACACGGAAGACACGGCGAATGTCGCGCGGACCAGCTTGATCGCCGGCAGTTCAATCAAGGTCGGCGCGGGTATCAATGTAGAGAACGCGTTGCAGTACAGCCAGGCGAACAACTATCTGACGCAAGGATCGATCGGCCTTGCGTGGTCGCCGGCGACGGCACATGTGCTCAATATCGCCTACCGGTACACGCGCGCCAACACGACGCTGGACTTTCAACCCGTGAACCAGTTCATCGTGTCGGGGCAATGGCCGCTCGCAAAGAACCTGGCGAGCGTCGCGCGCGTCAATTACGACATGAGCACACACCGTCTGATCGCGGGCCTGCTGG
Organism: Paraburkholderia sp. XV; assembly: GCF_020177535.1. NCBI lineage: Bacteria > Pseudomonadati > Pseudomonadota > Betaproteobacteria > Burkholderiales > Burkholderiaceae > Paraburkholderia > Paraburkholderia sp. XV. The sequence goes on from NZ_JAGUUD010000050.1 coordinate 17,597, forward strand.
GGTTGCAATACGACGCGCAATGCTGGTCGCTCGCGCTCGCGCTGGAAAAGTACACGAACGCGACGGGCAGCACTTCGCCGAGCACGGGTACGCGTGTGCTGATGCAACTTCAGTTGAAGGGCTTGTCGCGCACCGACCGCGGTCTGCTCGATCAGTTCAAGGCGGACGTGCCCGGCTATTCGTCGGCGCCTGCCGAAGCGGCACCTGTTTCGCGCTTTAGCGAATATCAATGACCGTGCGCGGCGGCGGAAATATTATGTAAGACACGCGCGAGGAGCGGGTGCGAATTCCCGTGCGAATCTGATGCAGTATGTGACGCTTCTTGAAGACGCTATTCGAACATGCAAGTCGCCGTTTGCCTGACCTCGTTCAATCGCACCGATTGCGCGCGCATTTCGATGGAGATTATCAAGCTGAACTGGCCGCGCAAGTGGCCCATCGTGCATGCGTGCGCGGATTCGAGCTATACGCGCTACATCGAAGACATTCTGGTCATGCGCGAGCCGAAGCCGCTGACGCGCGGCGCGCACGATCTGCTCGTTGCGTCGATCGAAACAGCCGTGACGAAGCTGAAAGCGGATTACGTCATCCACCTCGAAGCCGACACGTGGATCTTTGACCAGAACGTGATCGTGCGTTATCTGGAGCGGCTCGAAAAATCGCCGCACGCGCTGGTCGCGGCATCGTCCTGGAGCACCGACCGCGTGCCGGAATGGAGCCGTTCGGATGACATCCGTAGAAGGCTGCGCGCGCGCCTCGCGCTGTGGTTGCGACGGTGCGGCTCGCGTTACGGCATACGCGACCGCAAATCCCTGTCCACCCAGTTCTTCATCGCGAAGAGCACGCCCGCGATGCTCGACGTCATCCGTTCATTGCAACCCGGCGACCAGGACGTCCTCGAAAAGCGGCTGTACGAAGGCGTGATTCGACGCTTCGGGCGACGCGCCGTGCTCGGCATGGACGAACGCGAGCCCGTGCACCCGGATTTCAGGGATGTTTGCGAGTCGTTGAGTCTCGTCTGTCATCACTGGCCGAGTGCGGCCGAGGCGCCCCGTCACGACGCATTCGACCGCTTGCGCGGCAAGAAGGAATGGCTGCAAGCCGCCGGGCTGCACACGCACGGGCCGCACATGAAGCGTCTTCTGTCGGAAACGGACCTGGGCTACTACAACGGCGACGCAAAGCGGACAGGCTGAACATGACTGCCGCTCTCACACGTCGATCATGCTTTCAGATTCTTTGCCGCGTAAGACATGGGCGGGGCCGGCGCGATTCGACGGCGCGCCGCACGGGCTGTTGCGGCATGCGGCGCTTGCGGCGTAATAGTCGGAAAGATTACACAAATCCTGCGTGACAGGCCCAAACCTATAATGCGCTGCGATCGCATACGTCGACGCGCGACGGCAGGTCCACGTCATTCACCGAGAGCAACAACCATGCAGCACGCCAACGATTCGGCTTTGAACGTAGCGGTGACGACGTCGCCGGCGTTGGGTGATTCGCTGCTGCTGATGACCGTCGCGCGCAATCTGCAATTGAGCGGCAAGACAGTCACCGTGTTCAGTCAGCACATGCAGGCGTTGCGCGACTGGTTTCCCGGCATCGATATCCAGCCCGCCCTGCGCGACGACGAGGTCGACGCGCGGCTGCGCCCATTCCATACCATCATCCAGCTTCACGCCAACCGTCCGGTGCCGCGCCTCGAGCAACGCCATCCGGACGTGCTGGTGCTGGAGCATTTGTGCCGCGCGCCTTCGACGGAACCGATGGCGGCCCGCCTCGCGCAGTTCTGCCGCGAGTCGCTGCGTCTGCAGCACGCGGAGCCTGGCAATGGCCTCGCGGTTCCGGCAGGGCTGGTTCATCGCAAGCACCCATTGCGCGTGGCAATTCATCCGACGGCCAGCACGCCCGACAAGCGCTGGCTCGCGCCGCGTTTCGTGCGCCTTGCGCTGGCGCTCAAAGCAAAGGGCTTCGAGCCGCATTTCATCGTGACCGACGAAGAGCGTGCCGACTGGGAACACGTGCAACAGCACGGTATTGGCTTGCCGCGCCTCGGCACGCTCGATAACGTCGCCGCGTGGCTCGTGGAAAGCGGCTGGTTCATCGGCAACGATTCGGGCATTGGTCATCTTGCGTCGTGCCTTCGGGTGCCGACGCTGTCGCTCTTCATGCGCCGCGGCATCGCGCGCACGTGGCGTCCGGGCTGGGGCGCGGGCAAGGTGCTGGTGGGCGGCGCGTGGCTGCCGACGGGACGGCTCAAGGAACGCGGCTGGAAGTACGCGCTGTCGGTGAATCAGGTGCTGCGCGCATTCCAGCAATTGCAACACGAGGCCGTCTGACGTGGACGCGACAATGCCGGACAGCGTGCGCCTCGCGTCGATCAGGCGAGTCGCGTTTGTGATGTCGAATGCAATCGGCGATTCGCTGGTTTCGATGGTGATCGTGCAGAACCTGCGCTCAAGCGGTATCGACGTCTGCGTGTTCGGCACGCCGATTTTCGCGCTGCGGCACTGGTTTCCGCATGTCGAGATTCATCCGCTGCCACGCGAGGCAGACTGCGCAACACGCCTCGAAACATTCGACGCCGTTCTGCAAATGCATCGGCATCAGCCGTTTGCGCATCTTGCAGGCACGCATCCCCATGTGATCGATCTGCACGATATCGAGTACGCCGATGCGCCCGGCTGCATGGCGGAGCGCTTCGCGCATTTTTGCCGTACGCGCTTCGGTATCGTCACGGGCACGACTGAGAACGGCATCACGGCGCCCGCGACGTTGAAGCACCGGCGGTATCGGCATCGCGTCGTGATTCATCCCGAGGCCAGCACCGACGACAAGCGCTGGACGCGCGCGCGTTTCATTACGCTGGCGAGGCGCCTGCAGGCGCTCGGTTACGAAGTGTGCTTCGTGATTGCACCCAACGAGCGGGCACGCTGGAGCGACCTGGAAAGGCTCGGCATCGCCGCGCCCGCATTCGACGATCTGCATGCGCTCGCGTGCTGGCTGTATGAGTCGGGCTGGTTCATCGGCAACGATTCGGGTATCGGCCATCTGGCATCGAATCTGTCCGTTCCGACCATCAGCCTGTTCCGCCGCCGGGCCGTGGCCGAGCGCTGGCGGCCGGCGTGGGGCACCGTGCGCGTCGTGTTGCCGTGGCAATGGCTGCCGACGGCGCGGCTGAAGGAAAAGTTCTGGCGCGAGGCGCTGACGTGTCGACGCGTTGTCGCTGTGTTCAGGCAATTGGCGGAGCAGGGCTAAAGAACGCGCGATGTGTCCTGACATCGGAAGCGCGATGACTTGCCAGTGCCGTTTGGTGATCGAACAAAAAGCATGAAAATCGGATTGTCGTGCAATGCACTGAAGTACAGCGGGGGCCTCGAACGCTATGCGATCGAGGTGACACGGGGACTCGTCGCGGCCGGGATCAAGCTGGCCGTGTTCGGCCGCGCGTTCGATCCGAAGTTGCCGGAAAGCCGCCTCGTCGAACCGCATCGGATCAACGTGTCGTTCCTGCCCGGGAAGTGGCGGGACGAATGGTTTTCGCGGCGCCTGAGCGCGATGCGGCGTGACGCAAAAGTGGATGTGCTGATCGGCTGCAATCGCGTCGAAGCGTCGGAGATCGCGATTTGCGGCGGCACGCATCTGGGCTTTCTCAGCGCGACGAGGCGCGCGCCGTCGTTCTTCGATCGCCGCCAGATTGCGCTGGAGCGCCGTCAATATCGGCGTGCACGCTTTGTCGTCGCGCATTCGCCGCAGATGCGCGACGAATTGCGGTTGCTGTACGGCGTCGACGACGCGAAGATCCGCGTGCTGTATCCGCCCGTCGACAACGGCCGCTTCTCGCCCGTCACCGACGACGAGCGGCGCGCATTGCGCAAGCGTCTCGGTTTTGCCGACGACGAAATCGTGCTGCTGTTTCCGTCGAGCAGTCACGAGCGCAAGGGACTGCCGTTGATCGAAGCCGCATTGCGCGATCTCGATCTGCCCGTCGTGGTCGCGGTGGCAGGGCGTCCGCCCGAACGCACGTCGCAGCGGCTGCGTTATATCGGCTACGTGAACGCGATCGAAGACGGCTACCGTGCAGCCGACTATACGATTCTCGCGTCGAGCTACGAGCCGTTCGGTCTCGTCGGCGTCGAATCGGCGATGTGCGGCACGCCCGTGATCCTGTCGTCGAATATCGGTTGCCACGATGTGATCGCGCCGCAGGCCAAGCTCGTGTTCGCGCCGAACGACGTCGACAGCTTGCGCCGTGTGCTGACGGACGCCGTGCGCAGCGCGCGGGAAGCACGGCACGCGCGGTCGACGTTCTCAGGCGATGCGGTGCTGTACGACCCGTGCATCGCGCGGCATGTGTCGGATCTGCTTGCGCTGGCGGATCAGGTGGGATCGGACCACGTGTAGACGGCAGGAAGGAAAGCCTAATGCGCGTCGGCGACGCGCCGCGCCGGCGTCTTCGTGCGCAGGTCGCGCAGCGTCAGCAGCGCGAGCAGCCCCATCACGAGAGCCGTGAAGAGATAAAGACCGGCGGGCCCGGCGATCGCCATCATCGCCGACGCGAGCGTTGGCCCGCCGCTCGCGCCGAGCGAGAAGATCAGCAGCAGGCCCGCGCTGACGGCGATCCGCTCGTCGGCGGGAACGCAGTCGTTCACATATGACGTGACGACGCCATACATCGAGAACGCCACGGCGACATACAGATAACCGAATGCTTCGATCAGCACGCCGTCGCGCAGCATAGACAGCACGACGCTCAGCGACCCGGCGAGCGCCGCGAGGCACAGCAGCACCTTGCGCCGGTCGAACAGATCGGCGAGCCGCGCGACGGGCCACTGCGGCACGAGCGCGGCGAGCAGCGCGAAGCCCATGAAATGCGACACGTCCGGCACCGAATAGCCGACGCGCCGCATGAACACCGGCTGCATCGTGTAGAACGCGCTGTTGAGCAGGCCCGCCGCGAGGCATGCGACGACGCCGAGCGGCGCCCATCGGTAGATGGTCTGCAAGCCCGACAGGCCGCGCGCGAGCCGCGCGCCGCAGGAAGCACCCGCATGAGTGTCGTGCGCGGCGATCGGGCCGGGTGCCGTGCCCGCCAGCGCAACGGGAATCAGCGACGCGGTGAACAGCGCGGCGACCGCGCTGAACAGTTCGAAGCCCGCCGGGTCGGCGAGGCCAATCAGAAACTGGCCAATGCCGACGCCGAGATAGTTCGTGATCAGATAGGCGGAGAACACGCGCCCGCGCTGCGCGTTGCTCGCGACCTGATGCAACCAGCTTTCGACCACGGTGAAAATGCCGACGAGACAAAAGCCCGTGATGAAGCGCAGCGCCACCCAGACCGCGTCCGCGTCCCACACCGCGTAGCCGAGCGCGCAACAGGCGGACGCCGCCGCGAAGGTGACGAACGCGCGGTGATGGCCGACGCGCCCGATCAATGAGCCGCCATACACGGCGCCCAGCATGAAGCCGACGTAATACGCGGACTGCACGACGCCGACGACGATCGACGGCGCCTGCTGCTGGATGAGCCGCAGCGAGATCAGCGTGCCGAGCAGGCCGTTGCCCGTGATGAGGATCGCGTAGCCGAGCAGCAGGATGGCAGTGGCGCGCAGGCTGCCGACGGAAGGCGGCGCGGGCACGGGCGTGACAGGCGTACCGAGGGCGGGGCCGCTGTCGACGAAATCGGCGACGGGTGGCGTGTTGTGCAGAGGGAATGCGCCGCACGGCTGGGTCGCCGGATCGTGTGCCTGTTTCATTCTTGCTCGGTGTGGTTCGTCTCGCGCGGCACCCGGATGGCGACGGTTTGCGGGGCTTCGTCTGATCGAATGTAGCGGGCGGCTGGACGGCTGGCATGGCAAGAATACGACATTGGTTTGCTGTAAAGCGACCTTCTTTTGCGCGCGGCAAGCGCGCAGCGCGATTCGTGCGACGGCGCTACCATGAACGCTCGCTGAGCCCCGAACGTCGTCTGTAGGTCGCCTGAAAAGGAGCCGCCGATCATGCCGAAGCACGTGAGCACCGAACTGCTGGACATCGCCTATGAGGAATCCGGTCAGCCCGAAGGCTGGCCCGTCGTGCTGCTGCACGGTTTTCCGTACGACGTTCACGCCTACGATGAAGTCGCGCCACTGCTTGCCGCGCAAGGCGCGCGCGTGATCGTGCCGTACCTGCGCGGCTACGGGCCGACGCGCTTCCTTGCCTCGACCACGCCGCGCTCCGGCCAGCAGGCCGCGCTCGGCGCCGATCTGCTCGCGCTGCTCGACGCATTGCAGATCGAACGCGCGTTGCTCGGCGGCTACGACTGGGGCGGGCGCGCCGCGTGTATCGTCGCGGCGCTTTATCCAGAGCGCGTGCAGGGGCTCGTGACGGTCAACGGCTACAACATCCAGGACATCGCGGCGTCAGGCAGGCCTGCGCTGCCGGAAAACGAACTGCGTCACTGGTATCAATACTATTTTCACGGCGAGCGCGGCCGTGCTGGCCTCACTGAAAACCGCCGCGCGCTGTGCCGTCTGCTATGGACGCTCTGGTCGCCCACCTGGCGTTTCGACGACGCGTGCTACGCGCGCACGGCAGCATCGTTCGATCATCCGGATTTCGTCGACGTCGTGATTCATTCGTACCGGCATCGCTTTGCATTGGTGGCGGGCGATCCGCGCTACGACGCGATGGAACGGCTGCTCGCCGCGCAGCCGCCCATCTCCGTGCCGACGATCGCGCTCGACGGCAGCACCGACGGCGTGATGGGAATCGGCGGGACCGCGCATCATGCGGCGCATTTCACGGGCCCGTACGAGTACCGCGTGATCGACGGCGCATGCCACAATCTGCCGCAGGAGGCGCCCGCCGCATTCGCCGACGCATTGCTCGCCGTGCGACCGCGCGCTTGATGAAAGCGCATGTCGTCATGACCGTGTTCGGCCCTCCGGCACGCAGCGTGTGGTAAGTTTTGAAGCTTCGATTCCGTACACAAGAGCGTTGATATGAAAGTCGCCGTGATGGGCGCGGGCGCGGTGGGCTGCTACTACGGCGGCATGCTGGCGCGCGCGGGACATGAAGTGGTATTGATCGGACGCCCGCAACACGTCGAGGCGATCGAAACGAGCGGCCTGCGTCTGCAGGCGCAATCGTTCGACGAGCGCATTCCCCTCGCCGCAAGCACCCAGGCAAGTGCGGTGCAGGGCGCGAAGCTCGTGCTGTTCTGCGTGAAATCGACGGACACGCACAGCGCGGCGCTGGAAATCAAGCCGTTTCTCGCCGCCGATACGCTCGTGCTGTCGCTGCAGAACGGCGTCGAAAACGCCGACGAAGTGCGCAAGGTGATTGCGCAGCCAGTGGCGGCCGCCGTCGTCTATGTCGCGACGGAAATGGCCGGGCCGGGGCACGTGCGGCATCATGGACGCGGCGAACTGGTGATCGAGCCGTCCAGCGCGAGCGCCGAGGTTGCGCAGGCGCTGATCGCGGCAGGCGTGCCCACCGAAATCTCCGACAACGTGCGCGGCGCTCTGTGGGCAAAGCTGATCCTCAACTGCGCTTACAACGCGTTGTCGGCGATCACGCAGCTGCCTTATGGCCGGCTCGTGAAAGGCGAGGGCGTGGCAACCGTGATGCGCGACATCGTCGGCGAGTGTCTCGCTGTCGCGAAGGCCGATGGCGTCACGATTCCCGGCGACATCGACAAGGCCGTACGGATGATTGCCGAGACAATGCCTGGGCAGTATTCATCGACGGCGCAGGATTTGTCGCGCGGCAAGCGCAGCGAGATCGATCACCTGAACGGACTGATCGTGCGGCGTGGCGACGCGCTCGGCGTTGCCACGCCGTCGAACCGCCTGCTGCATACGCTCGTCAAGCTGATCGAAGGCAAATAGCGAACGGTGCGCGCCGCCTTGCTATTCGCTATCCGGCGTTCGCCAGATAGTCGAACGCGACTTCGCCGATATCGAGCGTGAGATTGGCGACGACCTGGCGCGCGCCGACCACGCGCCGCACGGGCAGATCCGCGACGGGCGCGAGCGCATGGGGCCGCAATTCGAGCGCGGCCGGTCCCGCCCACGCGCCGAGCACCGTCACGTCGCGCAGAAAGAAACGCACCAGCTCGCACACGCGCGCCGTCCCGTCGACATGCGGGATCACCTTCAACAGATAGTTCGGCGTGTCGGCGAGTTTCGCGCGCTCGGTTTCCATGTCGAGTGTCCAGTGCTTGTAACCCATGGTGCCTGTCGCGATGCGTTGCGTGCCGTAATCGAGCGTGCCGAGCAGCGTGTCGTTGCCGTCCACGCTGATATGCGGACGCGCGAGTTTCTTCGGAAAGCCCCAGATTTCGCGGCCTGCCGCAATCGGGCCTTCGTCGTCCAGATACATGGAATGCGTGTAGTTGCCGAGCCGGCCGTCCGCGTCGCGCACCGAAATGACCTGGCCGCTTTCGGTGTAGTCTCCGAATCCGGACGAATCGGGCATGCGAATAAATTCGTAATGCACCAGCGTGTTCTCCGGCTTGAGCGGCGCGGGCACGGCGGCAGCGATCGCATCAGGATCGGACTCGTACGAAATAATGAAGTACTCGCGATTCACAAAACGAAACGGCGGACGCGGAAAGGCGGGATTGTGTACGGGCATTGCAAACGCGTTCTTGCGGATCGACTCCAGGTCCATGGATGTTCTCCCGGTAGGCAGCGCACACTGCGCGCGTCAATAGTAAAGCGATTGCGTGCGCAGCGGTGTGTCCATTCGATGGCAATTTTCCGTTAACGCCCGTCAATCTGGTGGGGCCGTGTAAGCGCCCGCGTCCTCGCGGTGCGCGAGAATGTTGACGAGCTTGCCGAACGGGTCGCGCACATAAAAGCGCCGCACGCCCCACGGTTCGTCGACGGGGCCGTATTCGATCGCAAAGCCGGCTGTCTGCATCGCTTTACAGGCGGCGTCCACGTCGTCGACTTCGATCGACAGGTCGGGCACGGGCGTGTCCGAGCCGCCTTGCTGCGCGAAGCTGATCTGCACTGTCATCGGCTGATTCGAGCCGTAGGTGCGGATCCAGCCGTGATCCATCAGCAGGTCGAGGCCGAGAATCTCGTGATAGAAGCGCTGCGCGCGCGCCGCGTCCTGCGCGTGGACATTCGAGACGATCCGTTTGACCTGCATCGTTAAACCTCGCGTGGTCTGTTATTGAAGCGCCTGTTCTTCACGATACAACGCCGTTTCTTCGGCCAATGCTTTGGCCACATGCGGGCACTGCATGTGGCGATGGTAATACGCATCGACAGCGGGTTTTTGTACCATGGTGGACAAAAATCAGGGGTGCCAATATTTGTATGCGAGACAGTACAAAAAGTGAGAAGCGTGCATGCGGACGGCCGCGTGCGTACGATGCGGACGATGCGCTCAGCAACGCCACCGATGCATTCTGGCTAGGCGGCTATTCGGGCACGTCGCTCGATACGCTGAGCGATGCGACGGGTATGAATCGCCCCAGCCTGTATGCCGCGTTCGGCGACAAGCATGCGCTTTATCTGCCCGCTGGCGGCGAGCCGCGCGGATGTTTTCTGATCGGCACGGCCGTGGTCGAATCGAAAGTCGACGGAATCGTGCGCACCAGATTGGCGCAAGGCGTGAAATCATTCGATCGAGCATTCGAAAAGCGCATCCGGCGCGCCAGACAGACGGCGAGCTTTCCGCCGACGCGGATGCTGCCGTGCTCGCACGCGTCGCATCGGCGATCTTGCATAGTCTTGCATTGCGTTTGCGCGCGGGCGATTCACGCGCCTCGTTGCGGGCGACGGCTGCGGAAGGTATGGCGCTGATTTGTGGTGCACGCAACCAAACCGCACCAAAAGCCGCATCAATGACGGGTACGCGAAAACGGTTCGAGAAATAATCGACACGGCTTGCATGAGGGTTACTTCACACAGAGTTGGCGGGTACAGCGCTTGCACCATTGAAGGTGTACTACCTACTTCATGGAGGAAGTCATGAAACTGCTTAAGCACGCTGCCATTCTTGCCGCCGTCATGGGTGTTTCCGCTACGGCTTTTGCACAAACGACTGTCCAGCCGAACCAGCCCGCAACGCGCGGTGAAGTGAGGCAGGACCTGATGAACGTCGAGAGCCAAGGGTATCGTCCGGGCGACGGCGACCGCACGCACTATCCCGCTAACGCGCAAGCCGCCGAGCGCCGTTTGTCAGAGCAACAAGGGCAGGGCGAAAGCTACGGCGGCGTGGTGAACGGTACGGCGGCATCCGGCCGCACATCACAGCCAATGGGCTCGCGTTCCAGCGACGGCACGAAGGGTGTGTACTTCGGTCAGTAGTCCAGGGTTGTGTGAAGACGTGAGGTCAGGCGGGTCGCATGATTATGCAACCCGCCTGTCTTACAACGCATGTCAGTTGGCAGGTATCGTCACGACGGGCGCCTTGCTGGCCGTGTCGGCTTCAGCAAGCGCCATCAGATTCTGCACGACCGTGAAGGCGTACTTCGAGTCGAAGTCGTTGCGCTCGACCCAATAGGTTGTCGCACCGTAGCGGACTGCGACGTAAGCATCGGCGGGCGGCTTGTCGCCGTTTTGCACAACGACCGTGGGCCGTGTTTCGCCGCCGACGAGGGCGACGGTCGGCTTGGTCGAGCCGTCGTCGATCGTGTCGTGAGGCACCCGAACCTGAGCGCCGAGGTCGGTGAGAATGCCGAGCACCGAGCGCGTCAGGATCGCAATCTGATCGCCGCCGCGCGACGACTGTCCATACACGATCTCAAAGTTACCGGCATTGCCCTTCAGATGCAGAAGCTTGCGCACCAGCATCAGGTCGGGCGCGGCATTGGCCTCGCCCGTCGTCGTGGCCGTGCCGAGCACGAGATAGACATGCTGCTCATTGTTCACGTTGCGCGATTCCACATTCAGTTCGCCCGCCAGCTGCAGCCGCCGCAGCGCCTGTATCAGCTGGAAGAACTGCGGCGAGCCCGCGCTGTCTTCGCCGCCTAAGGCAGTGCCATTCTGCAATCCGCCTATCGACTGAGCGGAAATGCGCAACAGCAGATCGATCGGGATGCCGCCCTCCGCGAGCGGCAGCACCAGCGACGGCGCGAGTGGACGGATATACGCCTGCGCATACGCTTCGCCCGTGGTCGGCGTGAAGGTGAACGTTGGATGGTTCGAATACGACAACGTCCCCGTGGCTGACGCATAGTTCGGCACGCTGCCCGAGCCTGCGTTGAGCGTCGATGCAGCGGATGCGTCGACGTTGTAGGCCGCGATGATCTGGCTGACGGTCAGAAACGAGGGCGCGTCGGCATAACGCAACCCGACGACGGCCGCGAGTATCTCCCGCTTTTTTGCGTCGCCGAGCGCACGCGCATAGTCGACCTGATCCGCTTTCAGACGCGTGGGGCCGATGCTGGTGCATCCCGCGAACAAGGTGAGCGCGCAACAGGTGACGAGGCCATGAAGTCTTTTCATCGGAGTAGAAAAATATGCAGGGTGGCGTGGCCGGATGAGGCGCCCAGGTAAAGACGTCCGTGGCGATGAGCACGTGGCATGCCTCGTGTTCGAAGTCACGCCACGGCGTTGCATGGGAATACGCGTTGCTGCTTAGTTGCTGTTCAGAGAGCGATGACGCGGCGAACAGCGCATCACAGGGAGCGCGATATGCAAACGACGACCACAGAGCAGCCGAACACGATGGACGAACCGGGTGGACCGGAAGCGCCGATGCCTGCGCGCAACAGGGACGCAAATGAGAAGGGAGGTGCCGGAAGCACACGAAAGGACAAGGCCGCACACGGTGCGCCGACCGACGCGGATTTCGAGCCGCCCGTCGTACCGCGCGAGTCGAAGGGCGCCCCGCCGAAGGGCGCGCAACGCAACTAGCGCCACCTACCAGCAGCAAGGGACCAAGCAGGGAGCAAGCCATGCAAACCGACCCGACTATTGATCCGTTCGCGGATCCCGCCAATCAGCCGCTGGACGAACCGGGCGACCAGCCGCGCCCGGCGCCCGGCATTCCGCCCGACATGGACCCGCTCGCGCCCGAGCCATCACCGGATGAAGACGGCAACGGCCGCCCCGCGCCCGGCGACGACGAAGCGAGCTTCAAATAAGGTAGACCTGCGCTGCACGCGACAAAAAAAGCCCGCTCGAAAGCGGGCTGAAAATGCGCCTGACGCGGGGATCGCGTCCGGTTTCCTACAACTGCATGTCGCGCGTCGCCCGTTCAGGCGGCGTGCGAGCCACTCGTCGCGCTGCGTGTCATCACGTTCACATTGCTCTCGGCCGTATGGACCGCCTGCTGAACCGTTTTCCAGACACTTTCATAGAATGTGTTTGCTGCCGTGATGGCCGAATTCATCGCCGTCACCGCGACCTCGGCGCCTGCCGGCGCCCGCTGCGCAGCGTCGCCGAGTTCGGCTTGCACCGTACTGATCTGTTTTTCGTATTGCGCCGTCGCATGCCGGACGATCGCGGCCTGCGTGCCAGCGAAAATCTCGAACACCTGGCGGTTATAGAGCGCCGCACGTTCGATCGCCGACACGTCGCCGCGGCTGAGGGCAGCCATGGCCGGCGCCTCGCCATTGGCGAGTGCATTCATCGCGCGCTGCGTGTTGTCGCGCAAGAAGCGCAAGTTCAGTTGAACGAGTTTCTCAAAGCCGCTGACCGCCTCGTTCGTCATGTTGAAGAACGTCTGAACTCCGGCTTTCTGTGCAGCAGTCAATTCGTCGATGGTCGTGAGCATCGAATGGCCTCGCAAGGTTGTATGCACAAAAAATCCGGCTGGCGCCGATGTGATCGTAGATCGACGCCCGCTGGTCAAAGGGGAGTTGCCGCTGGTTGCCTGGCGCTTCTCCGAGTGTGACCCGGCAGCCTCACAGGGGCGCGCCACCCAGGCGCGCGAGCAACGCGTGTCCACGGTCCGTGAGACGAGGCGTCACGCTGGCTTCGGGCAGGTCAATGGTGATGAACTCGCGGTCGGCCAGCGCGAGCAGATCGGCCTGATCGAAATCGGACTGGGAGGTCGCGTTCTTGATCAGCATGAGCGTCGAAAATTCGTGTGGGCTCAGCACGGGTATCTCCTGAAAGGCGCAGCGCCTGCGCTTGCTGACATTAATGATCTGCAAATGCCTTTGCAGCCAGCAAATATGTTTTGGAGGTTTTTTGGTCCGAGCAATGCTTATGGCATCGACGGGGTTCTCATCGTAATGCTCTGCTTTTTAAATTTCAATCGGAATTAACCGTACGTGGCAAAGTACACCGTTCCGGCGGATATGCGGCAAGTATTGCGTGTGTAATTCAGGTGACCAGGGAAATACTGCTGACCTTCCCGCGTGACGTTGGCCGTTGCCCGCTAACCCTTTTGGGACAACGGGCGCGGGATGTTTGGGGCGCATCCATACGCACGATCATGCTTTAAAACGTTTTCCACGCGTCCAATTCGCGAATGCGAATCATAGATAAAAACTGGCTTTAAAGATGAATGACGCTCGGGTCGTTTGAAATAAATAATATTAATCATACGTGGCGCCTTGCTGATTGATCGAACTGGTTAATCACCAGCGTTTGTCGAGCCGCGTTCCGGCGTCCGGTTTTTTACTGGAGCGAGCCGCGAAACACCGCGTAGCGTCCCCTAAAAGCCCCGCCGTTCGCGCCCTTACTCGCACGTGCCGATTTTCTCCGTGCTATTTTTCTACCCGTCAGGCTGCGCGCGAGACGCAGCCGGCAGTCGGAACGTGCTGACGCCGTTCCGTTCGATTGGGCAATGTCTGCCGCAGCAGCAGGTGTTGCCGCCAAACAATGACAGGGCACAGGAAATGGATCGCTTTGAGGCAATGGAGATCTTCACTCGCGTGGTGGACGCGAACAGCTTTTCGAAGGTATCGGAAATGCTCGATTTGCCGCGCGCAAAAGTGAGCAGAACAATTCAGGCGCTCGAAGAGCATGTCGGGGTGCGCCTGTTGAATCGTTCGACGCGGCAGGTGAGCGTGACGGAAGATGGCGCACTGTTTTATGAGCGGTGCGTGCGCATCCTCGCCGAAGTCGCGGATGCCGAATCGTCGCTGTCGAACAAGCGGGAAAGTCCGGCGGGCACGATACGCGTCGATACGTCGGGCACGCTTGCGCGCGCGCTGTTGCTGCCTTCGCTCGACGACTTCTATCAACGCTTTCCGGAAATCGACGTGCGCCTCGGTCTCGCGGATCGCAATATCGATCTGATCCAGGACGGCGTGGATTGCGTGATCCGCATGGGCATGCTCGAAGAATCGAGCCTGGTTGCCAAGCGCATCGGCAGCGCGCGCATCGTCACGTGTGCGTCGCCTGCTTATCTGGAACGGCACGGCACGCCGAAGACGCTCGAGGAACTCAGCGAGCATCAGGCTGTGAACTACGTATCGGCGCGCTCGGGCAGAACCTTTCCGTTCGAGTACAGCGTGGGCGGCGAGGTCGTGAAAGTCCAGATGAAGAGCGTGCTCGCCGTGAACGACGGCTCCGTCTATATCAACGCGGGCGCATTGGGCCACGGCATCATCCAGCCGTCGCGCTTCATGGTGTCCGAGCTGATCCGGCAGGGCGCGTTGACGGAAATTCTCACCGACTACGAGAGCCCGTCGACGCCGCTATCCGTGGTCTACCCGCATCGCCGCAATCTCAGTTCGCGGCTGCGCGCATTTGTCGATTGGGTATCGGAAATCGCGCACCAGAATCCCGATCTGCGCAGCAAGCAGGACTGACCTGGACGTTTGCCTGCTGCGTTCACCGTGAGCACAGCGGGCGGTCCGTTTCAAACGTTCTTCATGGGCTCGGCGGGATGCGGCGCATCTTCATACGCGCCCCAGATCGACTGATCGAAGTTGACGATCGAGCCCGTCATCAAGCCCGATTCGCTGCTGGCCAGAAATGCGACGGCGCGCGCCGCTTCGGCCGGGTCGATCAGACGGCCGAATGGTTGTGCGGCGGCGGCCCGTGCTAACCAGTCGTCGGCGGCGCCATGAAACTCGCGTTGAATGCGGTCTTCGCCGTCCGACGCCATCCAGCCCAGATTCAACCCGTTCACGCGGATGCGATTGCGCAACAGCGCATACGCGGTGTTTTGCGTGAGCGTCGCGAGCGCGGCTTTCGATGCGCAATACGCGGAGATGAAGGGCTGCCCGGCCATCGCCGACATCGAGCCGATGTTGACGATCGCGCCTTCGATCCGCTCGCGCAGCATTACGCGTATCGTCTCCTGCATCAGAAAGAACGGCGCGCGCACATTGGTCGCGAACATCCGATCGAACAGCACGGGATCGGTATCGAGTATCGTGCCGCGATCGGTGAGCGCCGCTGCGTTGACGAGCACATCGACGCGGCCGAAGTGCTGATCGGCGGCGGCGACGACTTTGCGGCAGTCATCGACATTCGCCAGATCCGCCTGCACGAACACGACCTTTGCACCATGGGTCTCGCCCATGCGGTTCAACTCGCGCGCTTTGGCTTCGCCTTTTTCTTTCGCGCGTCCGCAAATGACGACGCCGCGCGCGCCGCGTTCGACGAACAAAGCGGCAATCGCCGCGCCTAGGCCTTGCGATCCGCCCGTGACGATCGCGACCTTCGAATCGAATTGCGCCATGCACTCTCTCCTTCAACGATGTACTGCGATGGATAGTGGATATCTCGGCTTGCTGCCCGCGCGGCGTCGATGCGATCATGGCGCATCTGCCGACTACAACCAAGCCAGCCATGTCCGATACGCGCCGCCGCAAGACGAGCATGACTGACATTGCCCGCGCAGCGGGTGTCAGTGAGGCGACAGTCGATCGGGTATTGAACGGGCGTGGCGGCGTCTCGCGCGACAAGGAAACGCGTGTGCTCGAATGGGCGCGCAAGTTGAAGATCGATCGCGCGCTCGAAGCGGTATCGGTGCGCTGGCTGCGCATCGCGATCCTGTTGCAGCAGCCTGTCGCGCAGTATTACGTACATCTGAAGCAGGGCTTCGACCTCGCGCAAAAGACCTTCGAGGCGCAGCGCGTGATCTGCGCCGTCACGTACTTCGACAGCCTCGAGCCGCAGGCTGTCGTCGAGACGATCGAGCGCGCGACGCGCAAGGCCGATGCGCTTGTGATCGTCGCGTATGAGCACCCGGATATCACGGCGGCGCTGCGTCACGTGAGCCACAGAATGCCCGTTGTGACGCTCGCGAGCGATCTGCCCGGCACGGGCAGGCTCGCTTACGTGGGCATCGACAATCGCTGCGCGGGGCGCGTCGCCGGCGAACTGATGGGCCGCTTTCTCGGCGATGCGGGCGGCAAGGTGCTCGTGATGACGGGCATGCATGACTTTCTCGGCCATGAAGAACGCGAAAGCGGGTTTCGTTCCGTGCTGCGGCGCCGGTTTCCGAGTTGCGATATCGTCGAGACGGTGGAGAGCCGCGAGCAAACGTCGCTCACCGAAAGCCTCACGCGCGACGCGTTTCGCCGCTATCCGGATCTGCGCGGCATCTACAACATCTCGGTTGGCGACGAGGGCATTGGCAACGTGTTGCGCAAGCTCGACCGCGTGCACAAGACCGTGCTGATCGGCCATGAACTGAACGACACGTCGCGGCGTTTGCTGATCGAAGGCGTGCTCGATGCGGTGCTCGACCAGAACCCCATAGGCGAAGCGCTGCATTCGATCGAAGTAATTCTGCGTCACTATCATCGCGATCCCGGCGTGACGTTGGCGCAGCAGATACCCGTGACGGTGCTGCTGCGCGAGAACCTGCCGCTTACGGACTAGTGTCGAGCGCAGGCGCCGGTTCCAGCGCGACTTCGTTCCACACTTCGAGTATCCATTCGCGCATCAACCGCGATTCGGCCCAGCGGTCCGTCGTGTCGTTGCCGTCGCGCCCGATGATCGCGTAAGGCTTCGGCCCGAGTTCGCAGGTGAAGACGAGCGTGTCGTCGGGTCCGGCGCGCTTGCGCCACGACACGAAACCGTCGCGCCACCAGCGCAGGAACAGATCGACCCACATGCGGTGAGGCTCGAAAGAAATTTCGATCTGCACCTGCTCGCGGCTCGCGACGCGTCCATGAAACGCCCACGAATGATCGATGATCCGTTGCATCGCCGCCTCGTTTTCTTCGTTCACGGGCCACGCGAATTCACGGCCCACGAGGTAATGCGACAGATCGCCAAGCAGCCGCAGATCGGGCCGCGCGTCGAGCAGATCGAGCGTGAAATGCAGGTCGGTCGTCATGCGGTCGCGATGCGTTTCGATGTAGACGGGAATGTCCACCTGTTCCGCGAGCCGCTGCCAGCCGTCGATCAGCGCGAGCGCGTCGGCGACACGGCGCGGCCGCACGTCCGGCTGCAAGTCGATATGGTGCGCGCCGAACTCGACAGCGTGTTTGAGAATCGGGCACAGGTCTTCGACAGTGCGCGGAAAGCATTGCGCCTCTGCTTGCAGGCCATGTTGCGCGAGCACTGGCGCAAGACGCCGCACGTCTTCGCGCGAGCCGTACGATGTGCTCACGCCTTCGAAGCCCGCTTGCGCGATCATCGCGACGTTGTCTTCGAGTGTGCGCTCGAAGCCGTCGGTATGACGCCGCTCCATCGCCCACAGCGACTGATACACGGCGAGCCGTTGCGTCATAGCGCCTCCGCGGCGACGAGTCCCTTCAGTTTGACGCTACGATCTTCGAGCAAGGCAGGGTCGATGCGGGCGCGCTGCCCGATCAAGGTCTGCGCGACGCGCACGTCACGCGCGATCTCGCTGACTTTACCGACGCCGCTTGCGCCGACCAGCACGCCGTCGCGGTCGAGCGCGAAGAAAATGCGCGACGTGTCGCCCGTTTCGCGCACCACGCTTTGCACGCCGAAGGCGGGCAGGCCGGCAATCTGGATCGTCATGTCGTACTGATTCGACCAGAACCACGGCACTTCCGAATACGTTTCGCCACGCTCCAGCATGTTGCGCGCGACGATGCGCGCATGATCTTCGGCGTTCTTCCAGCATTCGAGCCGGATGCGCCGTCTGAACAGACGATGGGGAAACGAGCACACGTCGCCCGCTGCGAAGATATGCGGGTCGTTCGTGCGCAAGGTGTCGTCGACGGCGATGCCGTCCGCGACGTCGATGCCTGCCGCTTCGGCGAGTTCCGTGCGCGGCTTCACGCCAATACCGACCACGACGCAATCGCAGTCGATCTGCGTGCCGTCCTTGAGCTTCACGCCCGTCACGCGCGTGCTGCCCAGCAGCCGCTCGATCTGTGCGCGGAAGTGGAACTGCACGCCCATCTGGCGATGCCTGTCGATCAGATAGCCCGCCACCACTTCAGGCACCGCGCGCATCAACGCGCGGGCGCCCGCCTCGATGACGACCACTTCACAGCCGCGCGCCACAGCGGACGCGGCTACTTCGAGGCCGATGAAGCCCGCGCCGATAATCACGATGCGCCGTGCAGGCTGCAATACTTCGGCAAGCGCGTTGGCATCGCCTGCCGTGCGCAGCAGATGCACGCCATCGAGATTCGCGCCCGGCACGTCGAGCCGCCTCGGCTCGGCACCCGTCGCGATCAGCAGACGTTGATAGTCGATCGTGCGCGCATCGCGCAACACGACCTTACGCGCGCCGCGGTCGATCTGCTGCACGCAGGCATCGACGCGCAAGTCGATGCGCTGGTCGCGATAGAACGCGTCGTCGTAGAACGCGCATTGCGCCGTGCTGCGTTGGCCGAGCAGCACGGCCTTCGACAGCGGCGGCCGGTCGTACGGCGCCGAGCCTTCGTTGCCGAGCAGCGTGATCTCGCCTTCCCAGCCGTTCTCGCGCAGCGCGGCTGCCGTGCGCACGCCGCATTGGCCTGCGCCGATAATCACCATCGCGGCTTGTGCACTCATGATGCGTCCTGCACGGGAAGGCCGAGCAGCACCTCGCCGTCTTCGACGCGCACCGGATAGGTCTTCAGATGCACGCAAACGGGCGCGCTCTTCGCCTTGCCGCTCGGAATGTCGAAGCGCCCCTGATGCAGCGGACATTCGATCTCGCGATTGACGACGAAGCCGTCGGCGAGATGCGCGTGCTCATGCGTGCACCAGCCATCCGATGCGTAGTAGCCTTCCGCGATGCGATAGACAGCGTAGCTCGCGCCGTCGTGATCGAAGCGCATCACGTCTTCCTCGTCGATATCGTCGGGCGCGCAGGCGGCAATCCAGTGGACCTTTGCATTCGTTTCGACGCTCATGGCTATCTCCTCCAATGTTCTTCGTGCGTTGACGGGGCGTCGCGGCGATCACGCAGCGGGCAGGGTCCGCTCGATCACGTGCGTCGGATCGCTGCGCTGTTTCCACAGCGCGGGCAGCATCTCGCGATACGCGGCATACACGCTCGGGTACGCGGGCGGCAACTGGTCCTTGATCGCGTCGTGAAGGCGCGGCAGCGCGTGGAACGGCACCATCGGCAGCAGATGATGTTCGAGGTGATAGTTCATGTTCAGGTAGAGAAAGCGGAACACGAAGTTGGTGTGCACGGTGCGCGTGTTCAGCCGGTGATCCTTCACGTTGACAGCGAGCCCCGCATGCTGCGTGAGGCCTAGCAGTTGGTGCAACCAGCCGCCGTAGAAGCGCGGCGTCCACACGAACATCAGCGGCAGGAAGCTATGCAACGCGAGCGCGAGTGCAATCGTGCCGATCACGACGGCCAGATAGATGCGGCACGACCAGATCATTTTCGGCTTTTCGCTCGCGGGCAAAAACGCGTCGGTGGCGGCATCGACGCGGCCGAACGCATGACGCACGACCTTGCCGATTTCGAGCGTGCAGCCGACCAGCCCCGCGAAGTCCGCGACGATGGGCAGTACTTTGGTCGGGCGCGTGACCTGGATCTCGGGGTCGCGCGTCTGAAAGTACGTGTGCGTGTGATGGCGCGCATGGCTCCAGCGCCACCAGTAGCCCTCGCGTATCGTCATGAACGACGACAGGTGATAGAACGCGTCGTTGATCCAGCGTGTCTTGAACGGCGTGCCGTGCGACAGCTCGTGCCAGCGTGCGTCGCTGGACGAATAGATCGTGCCGTAGACGAAGAAGGCAGGCACGGCCCACCATGTTCCCCATGTGAAGGCGGCGACCGCGCCGGATGCCACGAGCAACGCGAACCACGGAATGAAATTGCGCAGGCCCGCTGCGTCGTCGCGTTTCATCAGTTCCTTGAGCACCGCGCGCGGAATGCGCGGCTGATACCACTGCTCGGCGATGCGCGCGTCGAAGGAGGGATCGGAGGGGGAAGGCGCAGTGGTGCTGTCGACTGCCGAGGTCGAGGGCATGAATCGTCTCCTTCTTTTGTGGTTGCGGGAATCCCATCAGCGCGGCGCGTCAGGGACACATTCCGTTTGCACAAAGATAGTTGAAGGAGAGCGAAGCCTCACGCCGAAAAATGATGGTTTTCCATCAAGTGGCGGCGAGCGCGCGCCAGTGCGCAGCGGAACAGGGGCTTAGGGGCGCAGCAGATCGTATCCGCCGAACACGACGACTCCGCTCAATGCGATGAGCGCAACCGAGTGCTGGCCAAAATAAAGGAGCGCGGCGGCAGACCACGTCGTCAGACAAAAGGCGGCAATGCGTTTCATACGGGTACTGCTCTACAAAGAGATAACTGCAATTACGGGTTTTCCCTGTATATCACAGTTGTGCGGGACGCATCTTCTACGCCGCACAAAATGAAACGGGCGGCATGGCCTGTTAAGCCGTGCCGCCCGCTATCGCGATCACGCGCGCCTTGCAGCGCGCATGTCGTAACGCTACATCAGAAAATGGTGCGCAGACCGAGCGACACGCCTGTCTGGTTCGACGCGCCCGGCAGTTCGACCGTCGCCGCGCCCGTGACCTTGTTGAAATCGACCGTGCCATACACTTCCGTGCGCCTGGACAGCGAGTATTCAGCAACGGCCACGCCCGTGTAGCGGTTGCCGCTGCCCAGCGCGCCGCCGCCAATTGCCGCGTTCTTCATGTGGTCGTAGTAGAACGCGCCCGTCAGCAGCAAAGCGGGGGTGGCTTGCCACGTCACGCCTGCGAACGGACCGTCGTCCTTGCGGCCCGAGCCCTTCAGGATATCGACGCCCAGTGTGAGATCGCGCTGCGACAGCGTGCTGTCGACAAAGCCCGTGTCGTCCTTCGAATGAATATAGCCGACGTAGATCTTCGTCGTGCTGAACGCGTAGACGGCATTCGCGTTGTAGATGGTCTGCTTGTGGTTCGAGTTGTCGCTGTTCTGCTGCACGCCGGCCCCGATGCTCAGCGCACCGAATGCATACGATGCAGTGAAGCCGTACATGTTGCCCGCGCCGAGGTGGCCGGGCACCTGGCCGGAGAAGCCGTCCGCGCCCGTCGACGTCGAGTTCGTGCCGAACGAGTACATCGCTTTCACATTCAGGCCGCCGAACTTGCCGTCGTACTTCACTGCGTTATCCGCATAGAGGCCTGCGCCGAGCGCGACGGGCAGCCATGCATTTTCGAAGTAGTTGCCGACAGTCAGAGGATCGTACGTGTCGCCGAGCAGATCGAACAGCGGCGTCTTTTGACGGCCGAGCGTGAGCGTGCCGTAGTTGCTCGACAGGCCGACATAGGCGGCGCGGTTGAACAGGCGCTTGCTATCCGACTGCGCGCCGCTTTGCAGATCGATGCCGCTTTCCAGCTGGAAGATCGCCTTCAGTCCATTGCCGAGATCTTCCGAGCCTTTAATGCCGAAACGGCTGTTCGTGATGGCGCCGTTGGTCATGAACAGGCGCCCGTCGTTGTTGGCATTCGAATGCGTGAGATAGCGAATGCCGACGTCCGCGACGCCATACAGGGTCACCGAGCTTTGCGCGAATGTGCTTTGGCAAGCGAGTGCAATGGCCGTTGCGCCCAGCGCGGTAACTGTCCGTTTGAATTGCTTGGTCATGGGTGTTGTCTTTTCATATGTTGAGAACCCCTGCACGAGCTTGTTGTTGTAGTGCGGCGCGGGTGGCGCAATTGTGTTCGCGTCTTTGTGTGTCGCTATTCAAGCGCGATGCATAACGGCCATTTGAAGTCTTATCGGTCCGTGCGCACGTGATCCCATGCAGGCCCGCGGACTTTTATCACATCAATTTCGACCATGCCGCGAACATGACAAGAGTGTTGCATTCATGCCGAAAGTACACGGCGTTGCTTTGCAAACAACGAAAAAGGGCGGCCAGAAGGCCGCCCGCTTGACCACTCATGTTGCCGTTCGATTCGCCTATGCGCGGTCGATCGAGTACTTGCCCGGACCCGTCACGAACAACAGCAGCAAGCCGCCAATGATGCTGATGTTCTTATAGAAGTTGATCATGTTGACGTACTGCTCCATGCCCGTCTGCGTCCAGAAGTGATGGCCGATGAACGCGGTGCCGAGTGTATAGAGCGCGAGCAGGAGTGCCAGCACGCGCGTCTTGAAGCCCACGGCGATGACGATGCCAACGGCCAGTTCCATCACGATCGCGATCACGGCGGCCAATGCCGGGACGGGCGCGCCCGTCGACGCCATGTATTGCTCGGTGCCCGAGAAGCCGGTGAGCTTGCTCCAGCCAAACAGCACGAAAAGCACGACCAATAGCACGCGTGCGACGAGCAGCAGTGCATCCTTGCGTTGTTCGATAAAGGCGTTCATGTCCAATCCTCTTTCAATGTAGCCGGGTCGTTGGCGTTTGCCGCTCAGGACCACAATTCCGATACTTCGTTATTGCGCAGGTCGAATACGAGTACTTCCGCATCCTGGCCTTCGGTGAATTCGAGGCGACGCTCATTGCGAATACGCGCGCCGTCTCCTTCGTTCAACTCGACGCCGTTCAGCTTCACACTGCCGCGCGCCACATGCACATACGCATAGCGGTCGGCGGCGATATCGACGCCTGCCGTTTCATTGCCGTTGAAAAGACCGGCATACACACGAGCGTCCTGGCGCAATTCGAGCGAGCCGTCCGTGCCTTCAGGCGACAACACGAGACGCAACTTGCCGCGCTTGTCTTGCTCCGAAAAGTTCTGCTGCAGGTAACGCGGTGTCGCGCCCTTGACCGACGGTGCAATCCAGATCTGCAGGAAGTGCACGGAGTCGCTCGCCGAGTGATTGAACTCGCTGTGCGCGACGCCCGTGCCCGCGCTCATCAGTTGCACGTCGCCGGGGACGATCACGGAACCCGTGCCCATCGAATCCTTATGCTCGAGCGCGCCTTCCAGCACGTACGAGAAGATTTCCATGTCGCGGTGCGGATGCTTGCCGAAGCCGCGGCCGGGCGCCACGCGATCGTCGTTGATCACGAGCAGGTCGGAGAAGCCGATCTGTTTCGGATCGTAGTAATTCGCGAAAGAAAACGTATGACGCGAGCTAAGCCAGCCGTGTTCGGCGCGTCCGCGTTCGCTGGCGTGTCTGATGTCGATCATTTCTCTTCTCCGTTTTTGAATTGCCTTTGCCTCTCGTAACACCGGCGGCGCCGTTGTCTGAAGCAGTGATTGAAGTGTAGGTCAATCAGAGTGGCTATAATCGATGCCAAAAGAGAATCACTGTCACACAGAAGTGGACAATAAACGGGTAACGCAAAGGCAAAGCCATGCAGCTGGACGATCTGAAGATCTTCGTCGCCACCGTCGACGCGCGCAATTTCACGGCGGCCGCCGTCCGTCTGCAGCTGTCGAAACAGTTCGTCAGCCGACGCGTGATGGCGCTGGAGGCGAGCCTCGGCGTGCGGCTGCTGGTGCGCAATACGCGCAAGCTCGCGGTGACGGACCTCGGCTACGAGTTCTATCAGCGTGCCACGCGCATCCTCGGCGACGTCGAGGACGCCGAGCAGGCAATGTCGTCGGGGCGCTCGGACCCGCGCGGACTGCTGCGCGTCAGCGCGCCGATGTCGTTCGGGATGATCCATCTGTCGCCGCTTGTCGCCGCGTTTCTGCGCGCGCATGGCGACGTGCGCATCGATCTGGAGTTGAGCGACCGGGTCGTCGACGTGGTCGGCGAAGGGTTCGACATGGCGCTGCGCATCGGCACGCTTGCGGATTCGACGCTGATCGCGCAAAAGCTCGCTGAAATGCGCATGGTTGCGTGTTGCAGCCCCGCGTATCGCAAGGCGCGACGCCCGCCTGCGACGCCCGACGATCTCGCACGCCACGCGTGCCTGCTATATGGGCAGGAAGCGCGCAGCGGCTGGGAATACATCGTGGATGGCGCGAGCCGGACTATCGAGGTGCATGGCCCGCTGCGCGTCAACAACGGCGAAGTGATCCGCGATGCCGCGATTGCGGGGATCGGCATTGCGCGTCTGCCGGAATTCATCGTGGCCGATGCGCTGGCGAGCGGCAAGCTCGTCGAAGTGCTTGGCGATTTCGTTTCGCCGCCGTTGACCCTGTATGCCGTCTATCCGCAGCATCGGCAGGCTTCCGTCACGATACGCGCGTTCACGCAGTTCCTGCGCGATCGTTTTGCCAAGGCGATACACAGCAGATAGCGCGGCGTTTCTATAGACCAATTGAAAGCTTCTGCGCGCCTCGAATAAGGGCTGGTTACCGTGCGAGCAGCAACGGAACTTTTCGCAGATAATGCGCGTACCTTTGCGGGCGTGTGCAACGGCGCGTGCAACGGCGTGTGCAACGGCGTGTGCAACGGGCGCGCGCGTGAATATGCACGTTCACGCCTGTTCGGCATGCGCATCAGCAAAGCGGATTCAATCAGATAGACCAAAGAGGGACAAACGTGGAACCTACCGAACCGGCCGGCCGTTCATGGCTCTGGCTCATCTTGCTGATCCCCTATGTCGCGCTGCTGTGGCTGCCGTTCTATAACGATACGCGCCCGTCATTCGCCGGCTTTCCTTTCTTCTACTGGTATCAGTTTCTGTGGGTTCCGCTCACGTCGCTGCTGATCTACGTCGTGTACCGGGGCATTAAATGAGCGATCTGAACCCTGTGAATCCGGTCGCGATGACCGTCTTTATCGCATTCTTTCTTCTCGTCACCGTATTGGGTTTCGTCGCCGCGCGCTGGAAAGCTGGCGATCTCACGCAGCTGCACGAGTGGGGCCTGGGCGGCCGGCAATTCGGCACGGTCATTTCGTGGTTTCTGGTGGGCGGCGATTTCTATACGGCCTATACGGTGATCGCAGTGCCCGCACTGGTCTATTCGGTCGGCGCGTATGGCTTCTTTGCGTTGCCTTATACGATCATCGTCTATCCGTTTGTGTTCGCTGTGATGCCGAAGCTGTGGAAGATCGCGCACGCGAAGAACCACATCACGGCAGCCGATTACGTGCAGGGCGAGTACGGCGGCAAGTGGTTCCCGGCGGCAGTCGCGCTGACAGGCATCGTCGCGACGATGCCGTATATCGCGCTGCAGCTGGTCGGCATGCAGGTTGTCATCAAGGGACTTGGCATCTCGGGCGAAGCACCGCTCGTGATCGCGTTCATCATCCTCGCGCTCTATACGTATACGAGCGGCCTGCGCGCACCGGCGATGATCGCGTTCGTCAAGGACATCATGATCTATATCGTCGTGATCGCGGCGGTGTGGCTGATTCCGGCGAAGCTCGGCGGCTACGGCCATGTGTTCGACGCGGCTGACCAGTTCTTCCAGGCGAAGGGCGGCGCGACGGGCATCATCCTCAAGCCGACGCAGTTCACCGCGTACGCATCGCTTGCGCTCGGCTCGGCGCTCGCGGCCTTCATGTATCCGCACACGATGACGGCCGTGCTGTCGTCTTCGTCGATGCAGACCGTGCGCAAGAACGCGATCTTCCTGCCCGCCTATACGCTGCTGCTCGGCCTGATCGCGCTGCTCGGCTATATGGCGATTGCCGCGGGCATTCACGTGAAGTCGCCGTCCGACGTCGTGCCGACGCTGTTCGGCACGCTGTTCCCGTCGTGGTTCGTCGGCTTCGCGGCGGCGGCCATCGCGATCAGCGCGCTGGTGCCCGCCGCCATCATGTCGATCGGCGCGGCGAACCTGTTCACGCGCAATCTGTGGCGTCCGCTGGTGTCGCCGGACATGGCGCCCGCTCAGGAAGCGTCGACGGCGAAGATCGTGTCGCTGGTGGTGAAGTTCGGCGCGCTGCTGTTCATCGTGTTCCTGCCCACGCAGTACGCGATCGACCTGCAACTGCTCGGCGGCGTGTGGATTCTGCAAGTCTTCCCGGCCATCGTGTTCTCGTTGTACACGCGCCGTCTGAACACGCCGGGCCTGTTCCTCGGCTGGCTGGTGGGGATCGTCGTGGGCACGGGTCTCGCGATTTCGCAGGGCCTCAAGCCCGTGTTCGCGCTGCATGTCGGCGATTCGACCTGGCCGCTTTATATTGGCCTGATCGCGCTGGTCGTGAACGTGGTGGTGACGTTCATCGTTTCGCTGGTCACGCCGAAGCGCGCTCACGCCTGATCGCGCTGGTGTTTGCATGGTTCGGCCGAATCCGCCCGCGCAAGCGGCGCGGATTCGGCCGATGTCGTTTCCGGCGTCGCATCGCGGCGTCCACTCGCGCCGCCGATTGTTGCAAAACGCCAGGACATTCGCGCTGTTTTGGTAGGATGCAGCCTTTTCTGCCGATGGTGCGTTAGCGTGAGACAGTCGATACTGTCGTTCCTCCGGGAAATCTCCGTCCGGGCCTGGGCCCATGCAAAACCGCCGCTCATGCGCGCGGTGCAACGTTTGCGTCGTCCGACATGGCGTGGCGTGGCGTTGTCGGTCGCCTCCATTCCCGCGCTCGTTCTGCTGTATGTGCTGATCCTGGTGCCGTTCACGCCGGGCATCGGGGACATCCGCAAGGCGAAGATCGAGCAGCCCGCGCAGATCTATTCGGCGGACGGCAAGCTGATCGCCGAATTCAAGCCGACCAACCGCGTGTGGATGAAGCTCTCCGACATCTCGCCGCATGTCGTCGATGCCTTGATCTCCACGGAAGACCATCGCTTCTACGAGCACCACGGCATCGATTTTCGACGCACGGCGGGCGCGGCGCTGCATACGTTTTCGGGCGACCGCCAGGGCGGATCGACGATCACGCAGCAGCTCGCGCGCAATCTCTATCCCGACGACATCGGCCGCGCGCCGACGCTTACGCGCAAGATCAAGGAAGCGCTGACCGCCTTCAAGATCGAAGCCGTCTATACGAAAAGCGAGATTCTCGAAACGTACCTGAATACAGTGCCGTTTCTCTATAACGCGTACGGCATCGAAATGGCGGCGCGCACATACTTCGACAAGTCCGCCGGCAATCTGACCGTGCTCGAAAGCGCGACGCTGATCGGCATGTTGAAGGGCAACAGCTATTACAACCCGGTGATCAATCCCGAGCGCGCGCTGGACCGCCGCAATATCGTGCTCGGGCAAATGGTGAAATACGGGCGCTTGTCGCCAGCGCAATTCAATTCGCTCAAAGGAAAGCCGCTGCGCGTCGACTTCGAGCGTCAGACGGAGCCGCCCGGTCCCGCGCCGCATTTCGCGCAGCAATTGAAGAAGTGGCTGATCGCATGGGCCGATGCGAACGACTACAACATCTATTCGGATGGACTCGTCGTGCGCACGACGATCGACTCGCGCCTGCAAACCATGGCGACCCAGGCGCTGACGTTCCAGGGCAACCAGTTGCAGTCGATCGCGAATGCGGCGTGGAATGCGCGTAGCGCGTGCAGCGGGCACAAGGATGTGTTCGATGCGTTCATCCGCGAGACGCCCGAGTATCACAGCGCGAAAGATTCGGGCATGAGCGACGAGGATGCGCTCAAGCATCTGTCGGCAGATCGCGGGTTCATGAAAGCGCTATGCGACAGCAAGACGCGCGTGCAGGCCGCATTCGTCGCGATGGACCCGCGCAATGGCGAGATCAAGGCGTGGGTGGGCAGCCGCGACTTTACGCAGGACCCGTTCGATCACGTGTCGCAGGCGCGCCGCCAGCCGGGTTCGACGTTCAAGCCGTTCGTCTACGGCGCGGCGTTCGAACAGGGCGCAAAGCCCGACGATACCTACCCCGATCAGGCTGTCGAAATCCCGCTGGCAGGCGGCGAAATCTGGCGGCCAAGCGACGAAGACGCGCCGAGCGGCCGTCCCATCACGTTGCGCGATGGCCTTGCGTATTCGCGCAACCGCATTACCGCGCAATTGATGGAATCGGTCGGTCCCGCCAGGGTCGCGCGGCTTGCGCGCGCGATGGGCGTGCGCGACAGCCAGCTCGACGCGGTGCCTTCGCTGGCACTGGGCACGAGCCCGGTGACGCTGAAGGAAATGGTGTCGTCGTACGGCACGATCGCGAATGAAGGCGCGTATGTCGCGCCGATGCTCGTCACGCGGATCGAAGACCGCAAGGGCGAAGTGCTCGCCGAGTTCCAGCCGTCGCGCGCCGACCGCGTGATGCCCATTGCTAGCGCGCAAACCTTGCTCGATGTGATGCGCTCGGTCGTCAACAAGGGCACGGGCTCGGCCATTCGCACACGTTTTGGCATTCGGGCCGATGTCGCGGGCAAGACGGGCACGACGCAGGACAACGCGGACGGCTGGTTCATCCTGATGCATCCGCAACTCGTCGCGGGCGCATGGATCGGCTTCAACGACAGCCGCGTGACGTTGCGCAGCGACTACTGGGGGCAGGGCGCGCATAGCGCGTTGCCGATCGTCGGCGATTTCTTCCAGCGTTCGCTGCGCTCGCGTCTCGTCGATCCGCGCGCGAAGTTCGCGGAAGAGCCGCCGCCGGGCATGTTCGATACCTTGCGCATGAAACTGCGCGCGTGGATGGCGTACCTGTTCTCGTCTTCGGCAAAGACGCAGACGCCTGCCACTGCGCCGCGCCCGAAGCCGCGTCCAGCACCGGCTACGCCCGCCGCGCCTGTTGTGCAGAATGCGTCGCCCGTTGCCGAGGCTTCCGCGCCGACGGATATCGAACCGCCGCAGATCATTTCGCCCGCCGCATCGCAGCCGCCGATTCTGCCTGCGCCGGGCGAGGCGAGCGCGCCCGCTGGCGTCAACGGCGAAGCGCCCGCGTTCGCGTCGACGCCTGCTGCAAGCGCGCCCGCATCACAGCCTTGAACTGAAGCTCACTTCTTCGCTTTGCGTTTGGGCGCGGAGGAAGGCGCGGGAGAAGGGGCAGGAGAAGGGGCAGGAGAAGGCGCAGGCGCAGCGGCCGGCTCGATGATCGGATAGGTATGCGGCGCGTAAAAGCGCCCAATTGGCTCGCGCCCGTTGAACTTCTCGAAGTACTCATGCCAGTAATTCGCCGCGGCCCAGACTGCTTCAGGGCATGACGCTCGCGATTCGAGCCCGGGCGTCAGGTCGAAATTCGCCGCGGCGCACACGGTTTCGATCATGCAGGTAGACGGCAAGCCGTAGTTGTCGTGCAACGGATTCGGCGTGCGTGCCGCGCCCCATGCATAAGCGAGCCAGCGCAAAACATGCTCGAGTGCATCGAGCGTCGCGCGTGACTGCTCGAAGCTCGCCACTTTGTCGACCACCTTGTCCTGCGCAATGGGTAGCGCGATGACCGCGATGTTCGGAAAGCGCGACGTGTCGTCGAAATCGGTCAACGGACGCGCGACCACGCCATTCACGCGCGCTGCGAACGCGGGCCCTTCCGGCTGATGCAAAGGCACATGCAAGGCTTCGGCGTTCTTGAGCGTTGCGCTGGCGAGGCGCACGAGAATCGACTCGGACCAGAACGACGGCAGCATGTCGTGCCGCAGATGCGATTGCGCGACGCGCACGCGAAACGCCAGCGTATCGCTGCCGCCCAGCAGCACGACATAGGTCCATGCATCGGGGCCGCCCGCTTGCATATCGAGTACCGCACGCTCACCCCATGCGGTATTGCTCTCGCCTGCGTTGCGCTCGAATGGCGTGAACTGTGGATTCGACTGCGTCGTCGTCGATCGTACGATCTTCAGCATGACCTTGCCTCGTCTTTTTTGATTAACGCGCGCGCAGTTCGAAGCGCGTGGTGGAGTCCGATTGGGAAAGCGCTTTGTCGCTGGAAATGCCGTAGTACATGACCTGCATATCCACGCCGCTGCCCACGCGCGTGAACGACAGGATCGCAACCTGATCGCCGCGCCGGCCGAATTCCTGCTTGAGTGCGAAGCGATGATTCACGCCGAAGCGGTCGGGCACATCCTCGGGATCGGAATGACGCGGCCACGCATTGCCGCCGCCGAAAATCCCCTTGACCGAATTGGCCGCTTCTTTCGCGGTATCGAGCAACGGCGTGCGGATCAACCGCGACGGCGAGGCGATCACTTCGAAGAGCGCCGTGCCCGTCTGCAAATCGTGACCCGATGCGACGCGTCCCCAATGCACGTCGCCCGTCGTGTAGACGACGGGAACGCCCTGGTCCGCAAGCCGGCCGAGGGTCGCTTGCAGCACGTCGAATTGCGCGTAATTCGGCATTTCGGCATCGAAGGTCTTTTTGCGCCAGTTGCTTTCGGGCGGATCGATGAAGAGCGCCTGGCCCGAAGCGAGCAGGCCGACAACGGGTCGTCCCGCTGCCCGCGCATCGACGAGATCGTGTTCCCAGGCCTGCATCGCTGCAACGGCTTTAGGGCCCATCAACGATTTGAACGTACTGTCGCGGTCGCAGCGCATATCGACGAACAGCATTTTCAACGGCTCGACGTCGAGCCGGATCGCACCGCCCGCGCCGCCCGGCGCGCCGCCGATCTGATAGTCCTCGTACAGTGCGCGCGCCGTGTCGCCGAGCAACTGGCGCGATCCGTCCGTCCACGTATCGGGCAACTGCTTTTGGGCAAACGGATAGTTGTTCCAGAACTCGTGATCGTCGGGAATGCACACGACGGGCGCGCGCTCCAGTACCGATTGCAACCCCGGCACGCGCAACGCGCCGGAAAGCCAGTTGAGGTAGTACTTGTTGGCGAGCAGACGCGCGCGGTCCGGGTTCTGATCGGGGACGCGCTGCGTGAGCGGCAGGTCGAGGTACACCTGGTCGCCCGCGAGCACGGTCAGATGCGGTTGCACCTTGATCTGCGAGACGATCGTGCCGAGCAGTCCGTCGATATCTTCCGGCTGCGAATAGCACGACGACAACAGGATATTGAAGCTGCCGTCCATCAGTGTCGGCACTTCTTTCGGCAACGAAGTACTGGCGAATTCGAACCGTTCGCCACCTGCGTCGATCACGATCTGTCGCGGCCGCGATTCGTCCCGCACGTCGAAGCGCAGCACGCATTGATGATTGATGGACTGGCCGTTGCCGTCGACGCTGAAATCGCGAATCGGAAAGAACGCGGGCGGATCGAGCGGCACGGCCGCTTGCCGGTCGATGGAAACCTGCGGCACGGGCGGCGCGGCCACGCCGAACATGCCGATCCATAGCTGCAATACGCCCGGCTTGCTGGCCTGCACATAAGCCGTCAGTAGCATCGGTGCACCTTTGTCTTTTTCGTCTTATGAAAGGTATTTGTCTGGTTCGAATAAGACGAGGCTAGTCGATGCAAACTGAATTGCAACCGGAAAACGCGTTAATGCCTTGCGTGATCGAAGGTGCCAACGCGCTTTTACGCAAAGCGCTCTTGTTGAAGGATGCGAATCATCGAGTGCGCGTTGCGTTGCGCAGCGTCCTCGAAGCAGTTGTTGAACACGACATGCGTGCGCCCCGCGCGTTTCGCGATTTCCCGCACGGGCACGGCGATGTCTTCCAGTTCGCGCTCGGTATAGTCGTAATTGAAGCGGCCCGCGGCCGTCGTGCTGCCGCTCCAGGTGTCCGCGTTGCGGCCGTGCAGGCGCACGATCACCAGTTCCGGCGAGGTCGCTTCCCATACGGTATGCGCGCGATTCGGCACGCCTTCGGGCGCATCCATCACGACATGTACGAGGCCGTGTTCGCGTTCGAATGCGAGCGTCGATTCGCGATGGCGGTCGTCGAACCAGCTCGCGTTGCGGAATTCGAATGCCGTCAGATAGGGCGTCATCCGGTCCGCGCAGTGCCGCACGTGTGATGTGTCGCGCGGCGCGGTGGAGATCCACGGCGCGAACTGGAACAGCACGGCGCCGAGCTTGCCCGCTTTGCGCAGCGGCTCCAGCGCCTCGAAGAAGCGCCGCCACATCTCGTCGACGAGGTCTGGCGGCACGTCGCGGTAGTAGAGGTTTCGTTTATCGCTTTGCGGCAGCAGCGGCTGAATGTCGGGCGGGAAGAACTTGCGCTCCGTCTGATGCCCGGTGAAAAGCCGGAATGCCTTGACGTTGAACGTGAAGTGCTCGGGCGTGCGCTCGGCCCACAGCGCGCTGGTTGCCGCGCTGGGCATCGCGTAGTACGACGCATCGACTTCGACCATAGGAAACTGGCTCGAATAGAAACGCAGCCGTGCCTCGGCGCTGTTGCAGCCCTTCGGGTAGAAGCGGCCGGATTTGATGAGCGTGGCGTCCGTCCACGACGCCGTCCCGACTTCGATCGACATGGCTCGTCTTCCGTGCAGGTCAGTGCGGCCATCGTACTGCATGTGCCCGCGGATCATGAGCACGCTGAGTACGGCGCGCGCCCGTATGTGCGTCGCGCCGCATTGGTGCAAACCCGGGTTCAGAACAATTTACGCACGACCGTTATAGAAAGTGGAAGCCATTCGAAGATGCAGTCATTCCCTGCACTGACGCTTTCACGCGGCGGCCGGCGCCGCAGAGTACATCCGGACAGTGGCCGTGCAACGGAGCGGTGCTCTTCGAATGGGTCCGTCTGCATAGGGCGATACGCGCCTGTTTCGTCTACCCAGACATAAGTGCTACGATGCCTGGGTGACGACGATGGAGGTGGAAATGGCGACCTATGCTATCGATGCCGTACGCATTAACCCTATGACTGACCGCGTCACCCACGTCCGTTGGGCTCTCGTCAATCCGAAAACGAATGAATGGCTTTCGCCGCACGAAATCGTCGAAGTCGCGGACGTCGTGACGGCCATTCATGCGGGCAATGCCGTGTGGTCGTTCTTCACGCTGGGCGGCCTGAATCTGCTGGGCCCGAAGATCAAAACGGTCTCGCATGCCGACGGCCACGACGGGATCGATACCGAAGTACCGGACGGCCACGTCGAGAAATTCATCGACGACCTGCCGCGCGTCTGATTTTTCAGGCGCGCGATGTTCTAAGGGCGAAGGCCCGATTTCCGGTAGGTGCGCGCGGGCCGCGTTCGTCGCGGCTGCCGCGCGTTCCGCGCTGCATTGCGGCTGCGCACAAAATCCTGTGCCGGGGCTAGTTGCAGCATTGATTCATGCGATGCTTTTGCACGTGCGCTTTGCACGTGCGCTTTGCACGTGCATTACGCATCTACAATGCGTGAGTCACCGTGTTTCGCACCCGAAACCCATTGCCAAAAAACAACTGAACCGACGAGGCCGCGCGCTTCGGAGGAGACACAGCCATGACGAATATGTACGAAGCGGGGCTCGCCCGCCGCGAAGCCAATCATGTTCCGCTGACGCCGATCGATTTCATTGCGCGGGCCGCCGAAGTCTATGGCGACCGGCTGGCCGTCGTGCATGGCGACATGCGCCGCACGTGGCGCGAGACGTATGAGCGAGCGCGGCGTCTTGCGAGTGCGCTGCAACGCGCGGGCGTCGCGCGCGGCGAGACCGTGGCGGCGCTGCTGCCGAACATTCCACCGATGATCGAAGCGCATTTCGGCGTGCCGATGGCGGGCGCCGTGCTCAATACGCTGAATACCCGGCTGGATGCCGCGTCGATCCTGTATATGCTGCGGCATGGCGAGGCGAAAGTGCTGATTGTCGATAGCGAATACGGAGAGCTTGCGTTGCGTGCCGCGCGCGAGTTTCCGCAATTGCGCATTATCAGTGTCAGCGATGCGCAGCCCGCCGATACTCGCCATTTCCCGAACGCGACCGACTACGAAGCTTTCCTGCAAGAAGGCGATCCGCAGTTCGCGTGGGCGCTGCCCGCCGACGAATGGGACGCCATCGCGCTCAACTACACGTCGGGCACGACGGGCGAGCCGAAGGGCGTCGTCTATCACCATCGCGGCGCCTATCTGAACGCGCTCAGCAATATCCTCGAATGGGATATGCCGAAGCATGCGGTGTATCTGTGGACACTGCCGCTCTTCCACTGCAACGGCTGGTGTTTTCCATGGACCGTCGCGGCGCGCGCGGGCGTCAATGTGTGCCTGCGCAAATTCGATCCGAAGCTGGTATTCGAACTGATTCGCCGCGAGCGCATTACGCATTATTGCGGCGCGCCCATCGTGCAAAGCGCGCTGGCGAACGCGCCTGCCGAATGGCGCGACGGAATTGCGCACCGCGTCTCGACGATGGTGGCGGGCGCGGCGCCGTCGCCTGCCGTGATTGCCCGCATGAAGGCGATCGGTTTTGATCTGACGCACGTGTACGGCTTGACGGAAGTGTATGGGCCCGCCTCCGTCTGCGCGAAGCAGGACTCATGGGATGTGCTCGACGACGACGAACGCGCGCGGCTCAACGCGCGTCAGGGCGTGCGCTACCACTTGCAGGCAGCCGTCGACGTGCGCGATCCCGATACGCTCGAACCCGTGCCGCGCGACGGCGAGACGATCGGCGAACTGATGTTTCGCGGCAATATCTGCATGAAGGGCTATCTGAAGAACGAGCGCGCCACCGAGGCCGCATTCCGTGGCGGCTGGTTTCATACGGGCGATCTCGGCGTGATCACCGAAGACGGCTATGTGCGCATCAAGGACCGGAGCAAGGACATCATCATTTCCGGCGGCGAGAACATTTCGAGCATCGAAATAGAGGATGCGCTGTACCGGCATCCTGCCGTGTCGGTGGCCGCCGTGGTTGCGATGCCGGACGCGAAATGGGGCGAGGTGCCTTGCGCATTCGTCGAACTGAAGGACGGCGCGGACGCGAGCGCCGAGGAAATCATTGCGCATTGCCGTCAATTGCTCGCCGGATTCAAATTGCCTAAAGCAGTCTTCTTCGGCGAATTGCCAAAAACCTCGACGGGAAAGATCCAGAAATTCGAATTGCGCGCGCGCGTGAAGTCGTCGAGCGCGATCGATCAGGAGCCGGAGAAAAAGTAGCATGCTTATGGTCTGATCATCGCAAACCTAGAGCCCATGCCGCTTTCCGCATCTATCAAAGCACCGGGTATGACGCGCACGCACGGGAATGAATGCTAGAATCCTGAGTAAATCAGGGAAGCGACCTTGGTTCTTCAAGGTTCATGGCGAATTCCAGTACGCGTCATGCGGGTTTTTCGCCGCCATTCAATCTGTCGAAACGCGCTGACAACTTCATTCGGCAGAAGTTGATGGATCCGTATTAAGGCTTCGCTGCAAGTGTGAAGCGAATAATCTATTTAACGCGTGCTAATTGGCCGCGTAATTCGATACGTTATCGGCACGTTATGAAAGAGCGAGAGGAACATCGGACGCTCGACCTCGACGGTCAAGCTCGTGAGCGGCTGGTCTTGTGGATCCGTCGCCGCATGGATGAATTTGGCATTACGCTTGAAGCGCTCGAAGAGGCGCTAATCGCGGACGCCGCCGTGCCGAGGTACCGCGATGCATTCGGACACGAATGGGACGGCAAGGGCGACCGCCCCGACTGGCTCACGCGCGCCATCAACGCAGGTCAGGACATCGAGCATTTCCGCGTCTGAGCGCCGCATTCGCGGGCGCTTCACTGATTCCGTTTTTTCGCTTTCCGTTTTCAGTTCACGCGCCGCGCGACTGTTTTCATGGAGACTCCGCCATGTCCGACATGACCTCGCAACAGGCTGGATACAGCAGCGAAGAATGGGCGACGCGCTGCGAGCTTGCCGCGCTGTACCGGCTGGTCGCGCATTTCCGCATGACCGATCTGATCGACACGCACATCACGGCGCGCGTGCCGGGTCCCGAGCACCACTTTCTGATCAACCGCTATGGCGTGCTTTTTCACGAGATGCGCGCGTCGGATCTCGTGAAGATCGATCGCGACGGGCGCGTTCTGGAAGCGGCGGACAAGGTCGCTGCCGATCCGAAGCGTTATCGCGTGAATGCGGCGGGCTTCACGATCCATTCGGCCGTGCACACCGCGCGGCCTGATCTGCACTTTGTGATTCACACGCACACGCCGGCGGGTTCGGCTGTGTCCGCGCAAAAGCAGGGGTTGCTGCCCATCAGTCAGCATGCGCTGAAGTTCTACGGCGCGCTCGCGTATCACGACTACGAAGGCATTGCGCTCGATCTCGGCGAGCGCGAGCGCCTCGTCGCTGATCTCGGATCTTGCAACGCGATGATCCTGCGCAATCACGGTTTGCTGGCGGGCGGCAAGTCGGCGGCAACGGCGTTTCAGGAGATTTACTTCCTCGAACGCGCGTGTCAGATCCAGATCGACGCACTCGCGGGCAATGCGGAATTGACGCTGCCGCCCGAGCATGTGCGCAAGCTAACGGCCAGCCAGTTCGCGCGCGACGATGAGGAAGGCATCGCCGAACTGGCGTGGGAATCGGCGTTGCGGCTGATCGATAATCCGGTTTCGGATTACCGCAGTTG
Organism: Paraburkholderia sp. XV; assembly: GCF_020177535.1. Taxonomy (NCBI): domain Bacteria; kingdom Pseudomonadati; phylum Pseudomonadota; class Betaproteobacteria; order Burkholderiales; family Burkholderiaceae; genus Paraburkholderia; species Paraburkholderia sp. XV. The sequence continues at coordinate 54,024 of NZ_JAGUUD010000050.1, forward strand.
ACCCACGGCGCGGCGCCACGAATCGCAGACGAAAAAAAGCCCGCGTCAAAGCGGGCGTCTAAAAACTGCTCGGAGTTTCGTTGCGCGATTTGACTCGCGCAACGCATCCTAACCTTCATTTGTGAACAGGCGATGAACCTTGCATCGAATGCATACGAGGCTCACGCACTGTGCGTCGCATCACAGGTCGAAGAACACCGTTTCCTGCGGGCCCTGCATGTGGATGTCGAAGCGATAGACCGCTTTGCCGCCTTTCGCTTCACGCTTTGCGACCAACGTCGCGCGGCGTTCGGCGGGCACGCTCGCGAGCACGGGGTCTTTGTCGTTCGCGGCCGTTTCGTCGTCGAAGTAGACGCGCGTGAACGTGTGCAGCAGCATGCCGCGCATCGTCACGATCACGTTCAGATGCGGCGCTTCGTCAGGCGACGCGCGACCCGGCTTCACCGTTTCGAAGATGAAGCGCTTCTGCGGGTCCGTGCCCGTGCCGAAGCGCGCAAAGCCGCGAAAGCCCGTCTTCGCCACGTCTTCGCGCGACTGCGGATAGCGGCCTTCGCTGTCCACCTGCTGCACTTCGATCATCGCGTCGCCGATCGCCGCGCCGTCGCCGTCGAATACCTGGCCGATCAGTGTGATGTGCTCGCCCGCTGCCTCGCGGTCCGCCAGTTCGTTCGTAAAGAGGCTCTTCAGGTCGAAATTGTATTGCTCGGGGCACAGGCCGTATGCGAAGTACGGTCCGACCGTCTGCGAAGGGGTTTGCTTAAGCGTCGTCATGATTAGCGCTCCATCGGAGTTTCGTTCGGGCCGCGCAGCACGATGTCGAATTCATAGCCGAGCGCGTAGTTTTCCTGGGTGACGTCGAGCGTGAAGCGCGAGATCAGGCGGTCGCGGGCGCCTTCCGGCGTGCCCTGGAAGATCGGGTCGTACTGCAGGAGCGGGTCGCCCGGGAAGTACATCTGCGTGACGAGACGCGAGCCGAAGTAGTCGCCGAACAGCGAGAAGTGAATGTGGTTCGGACGCCACGCGTTCGGGTGATTGCCCCACGGATACGCACCCGGCTTGATCGTCATGAAGCGGTAGCGGCCGTCATTGTCGGTCAGGCAGCGGCCCGCGCCGAGGAAATTCGGATCGAGCGGTGCGTCGTGCTGATCGTTCTTGTGCACGTAGCGGCCGGCTGCATTCGCCTGCCACACTTCGACCAGGGTGTTGCGCACCGGGCGGCCGCCTTCGTCGAGCACGCGGCCCGTCACGATGATGCGTTCGCCAAGCGGCTCGCCGTTCTTTGCAGCATTGCGCGTCAGGTCGTTGTCGAGCGCGCCGAGGTCTTCCGCGCCGTAGACGGGCACGCGCTGGTCGCGCAGGCGCTCCTTCAGCGGAATCAGCGGGCGGGTCGGGCCGCGCTTGACGGACGATCCATACGGCGAATGCACATAGGCGGGATGCGAAGGAAAGTCGCGCGGACTCAGAATGGAATCGTCCATCAGGTGTCTCCTTGGGGGATTCGATTTGGGCTAGTGGATGACGTGACTTTATAGAAGCCGAGAAGTTATGCAAAATGACGTTTTTTCCCATCTCGTATAACGATCCGTTATGCAACGCAGCCTCGCGGACAGCCGCGTCAAATTCCGGCATCTGCAGTGCTTTCTTGCCGTCGCGCAGTTCGGCGGCGTGCAGAAAGCGGCGCAGAGCCTGTCGATCACGCAGCCGGCTGTGTCGAAGACGGTGGCCGAACTGGAAGAAATTCTCGGCGTGCGCCTGTTCGAGCGCGGCCGGCATGGCGCCGTGCCGACGCGCGAAGGCCAGCTCTTCATGCCGCATGCCAGCGCCTGCGTGAGCGCGCTGCGCCAGGGCGTCGATCTGCTTGCGCGCGTGGAAGGCGAGGCTGCCGCGACACTCGATATCGGCGTGCTGCCGACCGTCGCGACATCGCTCGTGCCGCCCGTGATGCGCCTGTTCGGCGAGCAGTGGCCGAACGCGATCGTGCGGCTCAAGACGGGCTCGAATACCGAACTGCTGGAGCGCCTGAAGGCGGGCGCAATCGAGTTCGCGGTCGGCAGGCTGGCCGATCCCGAGCGCATGGTGGGGCTGACGTTCGAGCAGCTATATAGCGAGCCGCTCGTCGCCGTGGTGCGCGCGGGGCATGCGCTGGCGTCGGGCCCGCTGTCGTCCGCCACGCGTTTGCTGGAGTTTTCGGTCGTCGTGCCACCGTACGGGACGCTGATCCGGCAGTCGGCGGAAAGCCTGCTGCGCGCGTGGGCTGTGCCGCCGCTGTCGTCGTTCGTCGAGGTGCTGTCGGTGTCGGTGGGGCGCGCGCTCGCGCTCGAAAACGATGCCGTGTGGTTCGTGCCGCGCAGCGCAATCGAGTACGAACTGGCGCACGGCTTGCTGGTGCCCTTGCCGTTGCCCATTGCCGGCACGGAGGAACCCGTCGGCCTGATTCTGCGCTCGGACACGCAGCCGACGCCCGTCGGCCGCGCGCTGATCGATGCCGTGCGCAAGGTCGCGCGCGAGCGGCTTGCGCGCCATGTGCAGGCGCGCGCCGAAGATGGGCGGAGCAAGCGCCCGGCGAAGGGCCGCACGAAGCGCGACGCCGGGAATGACGTCAAAGTCGACGCGGGTGTTGACGCGGGTGTTGACGTAACGCGCGACGCGAGCCAAGGTTTAACACCGCGCGCCACGAAGCCACGAGGGGACAAAGCCTCGGGAACGTCACGCAGGAAGGTGCGTCTTTGAACCGACTAGTACAAAATCGAGGTTGCACGAGTGGTGCTGCGCGGTGTAAAACACGGTGCGCGGCGCGCCGATCCACACGCTTGCCGAGTTGAAACAGCACGACCATGGAGATGCATATGCCCAGCGACCTGCCGACCCCTGCCGACGCGCTCAAGGCCGTTGCGGACCCTGAGCACAATCCGCTCGGCACGGCCGGCATCGAGTTCGTCGAATTTGCCGCGCGCCATCCGCGCATACTCGCCGACACCTTCGTGAAGCTCGGCTTCAAGCCGATTGCGCGCCACATCAGCAAGGACGTGACGCTGTTCCGTCAGGCCGATATGAATTTTCTGCTGAACGCGGAGCCGGATTCGTTCGCCGAGCGGTATGCGGAAGAATACGGCGTGGGCATCTGCGCGATTGGTATTCGCGTGGCGGATGCGCAGCGCGCTTTTGACCGCGCGACGGAGCTCGGCGCGTGGTCGTTCGAAGGCGAGCGGGTCGGCAAGGGCGAGCTGACGATTCCCGCCATTCAGGGGATCGGCGATTCACACATCTATTTCGTCGACCGCTGGCGCGGACGCGGCGGCCAGAAGGGCGGCCTTGGCGACATCTCGATCTTCGACATCGACTTTCGGCCGATTGAGCCGAGTACCGCGCAGGCCGACCTGAGCCACGCGGGCACGGGCCTGATCGCCGTCGATCATTTAACGCAAACGGTCGGCGCTGGCCGCATGCAGGAGTGGATCGACTTCTATCGCGAGCTGCTGAACTTCCGTGAGATTCACGAGTTGCATGCGAACTGGCATGTGTCGGCGGAATCGCGCGTGATGGTGTCGCCGTGCGGCGCGATCCGCATTCCGCTGTACGAGGAAGGCACGCGGCGCACGAGTCTGATGCATGAATATTTGCCCGATCATCCGGGCGAGGGGGTGCAGCACATCGCGCTTGCCACGGAGGATATCTTTGCCTGTGTCGATCAGTTGCTGGCCAACGGCATCGAGCTGGTTGAGCCGCCGCCCGCGTATTACGAGCAGATCGATACGCGTTTGCCGGGGCATGGGCTCGATATCGAGCGGTTGAAGCGGGGGCGCATTCTGGTCGATGGAGAGATTGGCGCGGACGGTGTGCCGTTGTTGTTCTTTCAGACTTTTGTGCTGCGGCGCGAGGGCGATATCTTCTTCGAAATCGTGCAGCGGAAAGGGCACCATGGATTTGGTGAGGGTAATCTTGGGGCGCTTGCGCAGGCTCGGTTGGTGGGGTGAGTTGTTGCCTTTGGTTTTTTTTGAGGTTTGCGCTGGCATTGCGATATGCCTTTTTTGGTTTGCGCGTCGCGGTTCGCTTTTGCTTTTGCTTTCGCTGGCATCCGCGATGCGTTATCTCGCTTCAGGCGTCGCCCCTGTGCGGGGCGGCACCTACTTTTCTTTGCCGCCGC
>NZ_JAGUUD010000051.1:0-56565 GCF_020177535.1 Paraburkholderia sp. XV
CCCCGCACAGGGGCGACGCGTGAAGCTAGATAACGCATCGCGGATGCCAGCGAAAAGGCGTATAGACCGCCCGCGCGGCGGACACCTGAACCACGAAGGCAAAGCGCGAATGTCATCACAAACCATAGCAGACGACCCAGCGTCGCAGACAAAAAACCCATGCGTCGCATACAGACAAGTAAACGTCGCAAACCCGACCACCTGATGCATTCTGGTTAGCGATTCTAAAGCCACACCGCGGCAAGCGGCCACAAGGAGATCGACCATGAAGCACCTTAAAAAACTGATGTTATGCGGTGCACTGCTCGCCGCGATGAGCGCAATCGGCACGGGCACGGCGGCAGCCGACACCAAACCGACAATCAAGATCGGCTACGTAGAAGGCTGGGACGACAGCGTCGCCACATCGAACGTTGCTGCACAGATCATCGAAAAGCGCCTCGGCTATCCAGTGCAACTCGTACCCGTAGCGGCAGGCATCATGTGGCAAGGCGTGGCGCGCGGCGACCTGGACGCGACACTCTCGGCGTGGCTGCCCGTCACGCACGGCGCGTACTGGGATCAGTTCAAGGGCAAGGTGCAAGACCTGGGAGCCAACTATAACGACGCCAAGATCGGCCTGATCGTGCCCGCCGACGTGCCGGAAAAGACCATCGGCGATCTGCAGGCACACAAGGCAGACTTCGGCGGACGCATCGTCGGCATCGACGCCGGCGCGGGCGTCATGAAGAAAACCTCGGACGCAATCAAGGCCTACAACCTCGACTATCAACTCATGCCGAGCTCGGGCAGCGCCATGACAGCGGAACTCGCGCGCTCGATGAATGCCAATAAACCTGTGATCGTCACAGGCTGGATACCGCACTGGATGTTTGCCAAGTGGAAGCTGAAGTTCCTCGAAGACCCGAAGAAGGTGTTCGGCGAATCCGAGCATGTGGATAGCGTCGTCAATCCGGGCCTCGATACGAAGGCGCCACAAGTAGTCGCGTTTCTGAAGAAATTTCAATGGAAGCCGGGCGAAATCGACAGCGTCATGCTGGCGACCGAGAACGGCGCCAAGCCTGCCGACGCAGCCGGATCGTGGATCGCCGCACACGGCGACCGCGTGAACAGCTGGGTAGGCGGAGCACAATAACCGTCCTTCCTTAACGCGTTCTGATGAGCGTTTTGTGGTGATGCCGATGCGCTGCGCGCGCATCGGCATCACCGATGTGTCTTTCGGTTGTTCGTGTTCCAGCCAGCGCGCAGGCTCCTTCTCATTCTAAAGACGGAGACTCTGGATGGATCAGGCAAGACTGCGTACCCGCAGTATCGAAGGCGCTGCCGATAGCGCCGAACATGAAGGTCATTCGCTGCAACGCGGCCTGACCTGGAAAGACGCATTCTGGGTGACCAGCGGCGTGCCCGGCGGCGTGCTGTTTACGATCGGCGGCGTGTCCGCGACGATCGGTCAACCCGCGTGGGCCATATGGGTCGCCGCGATCCTGATGGGCCTGATTCAAAGCGCGACTTACGCCGAAATTTCAGGGCTTTTCCCGCACAAGTCGGGCGGCGCGTCGGTATACGGCGCGATGGCCTGGGTGCGCTACAGCAAGACGATCGCGCCCGTTTCGGTGTGGTGCAACTGGCTCGCCTGGTCGCCGATGCTCGCATTGGGCACGGGCCTCGCCGCCAATTACGCGCTGTCCAGTCTCTATGCCCCCGATGCTGCGATCAACACGTGGCGTCTGACACTGCTCGACCTCAGCTTCATCAAGCAAGGGCTGTCGCTGCGCATCAACGCGACGTTCATCATCGCGGCGATCTTTCTGCTGATCACATTCAAGCTGCAGCACAGCGGCGCGTCGAAGGCCGCGAAGACGCAGCGTATTCTCGGCATCGCTTCGCTTGCGCCCTTGCTGATCGTCGGCATCGTGCCGTTCGTGACGGGCGACGTGCCCGCTGCACATCTATGGCCGCTGCTGCCGCTCGGGCACGATGTGCAAGGCAACGTGACGGCGTCGACGTTCGGCTCGTGGAATGGCGCAGGCATCACGATGGCGTTCGGTGCAATGTTCATGGCGGGCTGGGCCGCGTACGGCTTCGAAACGGCCGTCTGCTACACGCGCGAGTTCCGCAATCCGCGTAGCGATACGGTCAAGGCGATCTTCTGGTCCGGCATGGCGTGTCTGGTCGTGATGACGCTGGTGCCGCTGGCGTTTCAGGGCGTGTTGGGCACGAAGGGCATGCTCGATCCGAAGATCGCCGACGGCACGGGCGTGGCGGCCGCCATGGCGCATATGGTCGGTGGCGGCGCGATCGTGTTCGACGTGGTCGTGATCATGCTGATGCTGACCATCCTGCTGATCGTGATGACCTCGATGATGGGCTCGTCGCGCACGCTGTATCAGGCATCCGTCGATGGCTGGCTGCCGAAGTATCTGTCGCACGTCAACGAGCACGGCGCGCCCACACGCGCAATGTGGACCGACCTCGGCTTCAATCTGATCCTGCTGCTGATGTCGGACTACATGACGGTGCTGTCGATCTCGAACGTCTGCTACATGATCTTCGTGTTTCTGAATCTGCAATCGGGCTGGATTCACCGGCTGGATCGCGCGGATGCGGACCGGCCGTTCCGTTGTCCGGCGTGGCTGCTCGCTGCGGGCGCGTTGTGCGGTTTTCTGGATCTCGCGTTCATTGGCGCGGGCGCGGACATGCAGGGCGTGGGAACGATGCGCAACGGCCTGATCGCGATGCTGCTGATCGTGCCCGTGTTCATGTTCCGTCATTACGTGCAGGACCGTGGGCGTTTCCCCGCACGCATGCAGCAGGATATGGAGTGGAAGGGCGGTATGCGGCCTGCGGGGCTGCGCGGCTTGCTGCCGTATGGTGCGTTGGTGCTGGCCGTGTTCGTCGTATGGTTCTCGCACTATCTGGCGAAGCCGTTCCTTTGAGCGCCCTCAGGTGATGTTGCCGCCGCGTCTGCCATGCAGCGCGGCGGCTTTTGCGCTCAGAGCACCACGGTTCGGTCGCCATTGATGAACACGCGTCGTTCGACGAACGCCTTCACGGCACGCGCCAGCGTGATGCATTCGACGTCGCGGCCCACGGCCAGCAGGCGCTCAGGCCCATACGAATGGTCGACGCGCTGCACTTCCTGCTCGATGATCGGGCCTTCGTCGAGATCGTCGGTGACGAAGTGCGCCGTCGCGCCGATCAGCTTCACGCCGCGCGCGTGCGCCTGATGATAAGGCCGCGCGCCCTTGAAGCCGGGCAGGAACGAGTGATGGATATTGATCGCGCGGCCTGCGAGCTTGCGGCTCGTTTCGTCGGACAGAATCTGCATATAGCGCGCGAGAATCATCAGCTCCGCGCCGCTCGAATCGAACAGGTCGAGAATTTGCGCTTCCTGTTGCCGCTTCGTTTCAGGCGTCAGCGGCAAATGATGGAACGGCAGACCATGCTGCACGGCTAGCGGCTCGAAGTCGGGATGATTCGATGCAATACCGACAATGTCCATTTTCAGTTCGCCCATGCGCCAGCGGAATAGCAGGTCGGCAAGGCAATGCTCGAGCTTCGACACCATGATCAGTACTTTGGGCCGCGTATCGAGATCGTGCATCGCCCACTGCATATCGAAGTCGGCGGCGATGGGGTGGAACTCGCGCCGCAATGTGTCGATATGCAGCGCCGCTTCGGGCGCGCTCGCCACGCCATGAAACACGCAGCGGACGAAAAAACGCGCGCTGATGTCGTCGTCGAACACAGTGAGTTCGTCGATATAGCAGTGGTGCCGATCGAGAAAGCCGACGACGGCAGCAACCTGGCCGGCGGCGCTCGGGCAGGAAAGGGTCAGCGCGAACTGATGCGGGCGTTCGGTGGTGGGCATGCGGGTCCTCTGTCATTCGATATGGGATTCCCGCATGACCGTGCCATTGAACCTGTAGCGCAGCGCGGCGCGGCAAGCGGGATGATCAAGTAAATCAGCCCAATTTGCGCGCGCATAGAACCGATGCGCCGTGCTCGTGGTATCGGAACGTCAGGCGTGCGTGTGCTCGCCGACGTCGATCAGTTCGTTGAAAACCCAGCGCCGGAACAGCGGCACGGCGGCCGGCGCGGGGCGCGCGGGCGGGCAGACGAGGTAATAGCCGCGTTCGGTGGTGACGGGCGTGTCGAGCAGGTGCACGAGCAGGCCGGATGCGATGAGTTCGTCGGTCAACGGCGTCCAGCCGAGCGCGACGCCCTGGCCCATCAGTGCTGCCTGCACGACGAGTGAATAGCTGTTGAACATCATGGCCTGGCTGTCTTCCGGCGCTTGCAGACCGTGCGCGGCGAACCATGTGTGCCAGGCAAGCCAGCGCTCGGGGTCGGTGGGCTGCACGTGCAGGAGCGGCAATGCGGCAAGGTCGGCGGCAACGCGCACGGATGCGTGAAGCTCGCGAAAAGCGGGCGAGCAGACGGGCGTGACGGCTTCGGCGAAAAGCCGCGTGGAGGTGCAGGGCGGCCAGTGGCCGTCGCCGAATGCGATGGCGATATCCGCGTGGTCGCGGTGCGGGTCGTAGCCGAGTTGCGACGTGACGATCTTCACGTTGACGCCGGGCATCGACGCCTTCAGGCGGGCTAGGCGCGGCAAGAGCCAGTAGGTGGCAAAGCCGGCGTCGGTGAGGATCGTCAATGCGCCTGTGGCGCGGCGCGCGCGGATGTCGGTTGTCGCTTCGCGGATCGTGTCGAGGCCGCTGCGCACGGCTTCATAGAGCAATACGCCTTCGGGCGTGAGTGTCACACCGCGATGACCGCGTTCAAACAAGGGCGCGCCGAGGTCTTCTTCGAGCTGCACGATGCGCTGGCTCACGGCAGGCTGGGTCGAACCGAGCTCTCGCGCGGCGGCCGTGAAGCTCGCGAGGCGCGCGGCTGATTCGAAGGCCGATAAGGTCTGCATCGGCGGAAGACGGTCTGGTCCCGGCATAACATTCCCTTATGGGCCGATAAGCGCACGCCGCCTTCACAACGGTTTAATGAGCGGCAATAGTGAAGTGGTCGCGGCGCTCGCTGAAAAGCGCCGCTGGACCTCGATACGTAACCACACGATTCTAATCCGCCCCGTTCATGAGCCTTAATACAAAGCAGAATATCGTTATCTTGATGGCCGACCAGATGACGCCGTTCGCGCTGCGCGCCTATGGCAATCAGGTCTCGCTGACGCCGCGCATCGACGCGCTGGCGAAAGACGGCGTCGTATTCGATTCCGCGTACTGCGCGAGCCCGCTGTGCGCTCCCTCGCGCTTTTCGATGATGGCGGGCAAATTGCCGGCCGCAATCGGTGCTTACGATAACGCCGCCGAATTGCCCGCGCAAACCCTGACGTTCGCCCACTATCTGCGCGCGGCGGGCTATCGGACGATCCTCTCGGGCAAGATGCATTTCTGCGGCCCTGACCAGTTGCACGGCTTCGAGGAACGCCTGACCACCGACATCTATCCCGCCGATTTCGGCTGGGTGCCGGACTGGGAACACCCGGACGTGCGGCCCAGCTGGTATCACAACATGAGCTCGGTGCTGGACGCTGGCCCATGCGTGCGCACGAACCAGCTCGATTTCGACGACGAAGTGACCTACACGACGCGTCAGAAGCTATACGACATCGTGCGCGAGCGTGCGGCGGGCGGCGACGCGCGGCCGTTTTGCCTCGTCGCGTCGCTCACGCATCCGCATGATCCTTACGCGATTCCGCAGCAATACTGGGATCTGTACCGCGATGAAGAGATCGACATGCCGCGTGTGACCTTGACGCGCGAACAGAGCGATCCGCATTCGAAACGTCTGCGCGATGTCTATGAAGCGGATATCACGCCGCCGACCGAACAGCAGATCCGCGACGCCCGACACGCATACTATGGCGCGCTTTCGTACGTCGACGCGCAATTCGGCGCGATTCTCGACACGCTGAAAGCAACCGGTCTCGCCGAAGACACCATTGTCATCGTCACATCGGATCACGGCGAAATGCTGGGTGAACGCGGCCTCTGGTACAAGATGACTTGCTTTGAAGGCGGTGTGCGTGTGCCGCTGATCGTGCATGCGCCAAAGCATTATCGCGCGCATCGCGTGGCTGCATCCGTCTCGCACGTCGATCTTCTACCGACTTTGGTCGAAATGGCAACGGGTACGCCGCGCGCAGAATGGCCCGACGCCGTGGATGGACGGAGCCTTATCCCGCATCTGCACAACGACGGCGGGCACGACGAAGCGATTGTCGAGTACTTTGCTGAAGGCGCAATTGCTCCGATGATGATGATCCGGCGCGGCAAGTACAAGTTCATTCATACGCCTGTCGATCCCGATCAGCTTTACGATCTTGGGAACGATCCGGGCGAGCGCATCAATCTCGTGCAAGATCCGAAGCATGCCGTGCTCGTCGACGCGTTTCGCAAGGAGATCGCGCAGCGTTGGAATATTCCCGCACTGCATCAAGCGGTGGTCGCGAGCCAGCGCCGCCGGCGCTTTCATTTCGAAGCGACGACGCAAGGCACGATCCGCTCATGGGACTGGCAGCCTTTCACCGACGCCAGCCAGCGCTATATGCGCAATCACATCGAACTCGATACGCTCGAAGCGATGGCGCGTTATCCGCGCGTCGCCGGCGGCCAATGACAGGCAAGAGAGAAGTCTTCAATACGGGAGCCACACGATGAACATACGCTGGAGAAGTTCGCTTGCGAAGGGCGCATTGATGCTGACCGCATGCTGCATTGCATTGACAGGATCGTCGCAAGCAGCAGAGCCGCAGAGCTGCACGCAGGTCCGCATGGCAGACCCCGGCTGGACGGATATCGATGCGACCAACGCGGTCACCGGCGTGCTGCTGAAAGCGCTCGGCTATCAGCAGAACGTGTCGAATCTGTCGGTGCCGATCACGTATCAGGGCTTGAAAAAAGGACAAATCGACGTGTTTCTCGGCAACTGGATGCCCGCGCAAGCTCCGCTCGTCAAGCCATTCGTCGATGAACGTTCGATCGACGTGCTGCATGCGAATCTGACCAACGCGAAGTTCACGCTTGCCGTTCCCGACTATGTCGCCGCTGCGGGCGTGCATTCGTTTGCCGATCTCGTCAAGCATGCCGACCAGTTCAACGGAAAGATCTATGGCATCGAGCCAGGTGCGCCCGCCAATCAGAACATCAAGAAGATGATTTCCGATAAGGCATTTGGACTTGGCGACTGGAAGATTGTCGAGTCGAGTGAAACGGGAATGTTGACGCAGGTCGAGCGTGCCGTGCGAGACAAGCAATGGATCGTGTTTCTTGCGTGGGAGCCGCATCTGATGAACACGAAATTCCACTTGACCTATTTGTCGGGCGGTGATGCGTATTTCGGTCCGAACTACGGTGGCGCGACGGTGAATACGGTAACGCGCGCCGGTTTTTCCAGTCAATGCACAAATCTCGCCAGGCTCTTTCAGCAATTGACATTCAATGTCGATCTGGAAAACCAGATCATCACGAATGTGCTGCAAAACAAGGTGGATATCAATACCGCGGCGTCGAATGCGTTGAAGAGCAATCCAACTTTGCTGAACACATGGCTCAAAGGCGTGACGACCGCAAATGGGAGCGACGGATTGCAGGCAGTGCAGACACAACTCGGCATTCATTGAATTGACATTGTCGGGACTGTCAACTGACGCGCGGCTCCGCAAGGGGTCGCGCGTTTTTTTATGCGGTACGTGTGTTCCTTTTGTTGTGTGTGTCGCTAACAGACCAAAGTACGTCGTGTTTGGTCGAGTTGCCCGAAAAATGGATTTGTACTGTGCATTCATCGTCGTGCGAATTGAACAAGCCGCGAAGTCAGCTTCGCATCCCTATCCCCTCAAAGTCAGGCAAGAGAGAACCACACAATGAAAAAGCTGAATGCCGCAGCACTGACGGGCGTCGCACTCGCGCTCGCTGGAATGTCGAACACGAGTCACGCGCAGAGCAGTGTCACGTTGTATGGGATCGTCGACGCGGGTATTACCTGGGTCAATAATACGGGCGGCTCGCATGTCGTGAAGTTCGACGACGGCATCTCATACGGTAACCGCTTCGGCGTCAAGGGCACGGAAGATCTGGGCGGCGGCTTGCAGGCGGTGTTCGTGCTCGAAAGCGGCTTTCACCTCGGCAATGGGCAACTGGGCTTCGGCAGTGCGTTATTCGGGCGTCAGGCCTATGTCGGGCTGAAGAACCAGTGGGGCACGATTTCGTTCGGCAATCAGCTGGATATGACAGAAGAGATGGTGTACCTGTACAACGTCTCGGCGTGGGGAAGCGGCTATGCGATTCACCAGGGCGACTTCGACCGCTTCAATGGCGACCGCCTGCCGAATTCGGTGAAGTTCCTGTCGAATGAATTCGCCGGCTTCATGTTCGGCGGCATGTACTCGTTCGGCAACGTCGCGGGCGATTTCCACCAGGACAGCGCATGGAGCGTCGGCGCCCACTATGCGAACGGACCGTTCACAATGGGCGCGGCCTATACGCAGCTGAATAATCCGCACGGCATCTACGCCTTCGATCCGTACGCCATGCTCGGCGTGCACACCTTCCTCGGCCAGCAGACGGTGACCGTCGATCCGGCGACTGGCGCGAGAACCGATCTCTTTGCGAGCAATCCGTTTCCCGTGGACAAGCAGGGCACATTCGGCGTCGGCACGAGCTACGCGATTGGCGACGTGACACTGATGGGTAACTTCACCTATACGACGATCAAGGGCCTGGGCGTCACGTCGCACATGAAGGTGGGTGAAGGCGGCGCGAGCTGGCAGGTGACGCCGGCGTTCAGCGTGGTCGGCGGGTACCAGTACACGAACTTCGAAGGGCATCACTGGAATCAGGGTTCGCTGGGCGCGCACTATCTGCTGTCCAAGCGCACAGACGTCTATATTTCAGGTGACTATCTGAAGGCGTCGAGCGGCGTGGATGCGGTGATCGGCTATAGCTTCACGCCGTCCACCACGACGACCCAGGCCGATGTGCGTATCGGCATGCGGCACTCGTTCTGACGCTGGTTTGATTTGCCTTGTTCGCAAAGAACAAGGCAAATCGGTCAAATAGCACCGCATTCAAGGCACTGCGCTTTCTCGTGGCATATTTGCATTGCCACCACCACCATGACGCAGCGGACTCCGGTCGCTGCGCGGACTCGTGCCGAACCGCGCGCGATAGGTCCGCGAGAAGTGTGACGGCGACTCGAATCCGCACGCCACGCAGATCGCCGTAATCGACATGTCCGTCTGCCTCAAAAGCTCGCGCGCGCGATCCAGCCGCAATTGCAGATAGAAATGCGTGGGCGTGTCCTTTAGCGATGAACAGAAAAGCCGCTCCAGCTGTCTGCGCGTGACGCCGATTTCCTGCGCGAGATCGGCGGGCGCGAGCGGTTCTTCCATGTTCTGCTCCATGACACCGATCACCTGAATCAGCTTGCGGTTATGCACGCCGTAACGCGCCGCGATTTCCATGCGCTGATGATCGGAGCGCTGGCGGATGCGGCTTACGACGAATTGTTCCGAGATCGACGAAGCGAGCGCCGCGCCATGACTGCGCGAGATCAGGTCGAGCATCATGTCGATCGAAGCCGTGCCGCCCGCGCAGGTGATGCGCCGCGCGCCGATCTCGAATAGCTCTTCGCTCGCATTCACCGACGGGTAGCGCTCGCGGAATGCAGAGAGCGCTTCCCAATGCAAGGTCACGCTGTCGGTGGCGCGCAGCAGCCCCGCTTCCGCCAGGATGAACGCGCCTGTGTCGATGCCGCCGAGCGTCGCGTGGGTGTGGTCGAGCCGCCGGAGCCAGTCGCCGAGCGCGCGGCTGTAGCACGCAAGCGGATCGAAACCCGCGACGATAAAGACGGTTCGGGCGTGATCGACATCGCCGAAGGCGGCTTCGGCGTTCATCGAAATGCCGTTGCTCGCGGCGACGGGCGCGCCGTCCACGCTCAGAATATGCCAGCGGTACAGGTTTTCGCGAAAGCGGTTGGCGACGCGCAGAGGCTCGATAGCCGACATGAAGCCGATGGCGGAAAAGCCCGGCAGCAGCAGAAACGAAATGTCTTCGGGCATCGCTCGATCTTCTGGATGTCAGGTTGGCCGGATTCGTCGAATCCGGCGAGCGTAGCAAGCGGCATGCAATGCGGCAAGCCGACAAAAAACCCTAGGCGTATGGCGCAGCGCACCATCGCGCCGACGCATGCTGGTTTTCCCTCATGGTCGCGCGCAAGCAAGAACGGGTCGCTGATAGTCGATTTTGCCGGAATATGGATTTGTACCTTTAATGCACGTCGCGTCTTTCCAGAGTCGTCTCACTCGCCGCCCGTCACGCGGGCGTTCCAGAACATTACGAGCTGTGTCGAAGGGGATCGTCATGAAGTTGATCATCAAAGCCGTTTCCGCATGTCTTGCTGGCCTGCTGGCCGCACTGTCGCTGCCCGCGCTCGCGCAGGACCCGCCGAGCTGTCGCGCCGTCCATTTCGCGGATATCGGCTGGACCGACATCACGTCGACTACGGCGCTCGCGTCGACGGTCTTCGAAGGGCTCGGTTATCAGCCGGTGACGACGGTGGCATCCGTGCCGATCTCGTTTGCCGGGTTGAAGAGCAAGCAGCTGGACGTCTCGCTCGGGTACTGGTGGCCTGTACAGGAGAAAGCGCTTGCGCCGTTCGTCGACGCGAAGTCGATCAACGTCTTGCAGCCGCCCAATCTGACGGGTGCGCGAGCGACATTTGCGGTGCCCACTTACGAATACGACGCCGGACTGAAGACTTTCGCCGATATCGCGAAGCATCGTGCGGAACTCGACGGAAAGATCTATGGCATCGAGCCGGGCAGCAGCGCGAATGCCGCAATCCAGAAGATGATCGCGACCAATCAGTTCGGTCTGGGCGGATTCAAGCTGATCGAGTCGAGCGAGGCGGGCATGCTCGTGACCGTCGACCGCGCGGTGCGTGAAAAGAAATGGGTGGTCTTTCTCGGCTGGCAGCCGCATCCGATGAACATTCAGATTGATATGAAGTACCTGAGCGGGAGCGAAGGCGTATTCGGTCCGAACGATGGCGAAGCGCGTGTTTATACGCTGACGTCGCCGGATTTTCTGACGCGCTGCCCGAATGCTGGAAAGTTGGTGAGCAATCTTCGCTTTACCACGCAGCTCGAGAACGTCGTGATGCAGTCGGTGATGAACAAGGAGAAGCCCGCCGAAGCTGCTAAAGCGTATTTGAAAAAGAATCCGCAAGTACTCGACGAATGGCTCGCAGGCGTCAAGACGTATGACGGCAAGGATGGTTTGCCTGCCGTGAAGGCTTATCTCGGTCTTTGAGATCCGACATTCGAATACGGGAAGTACTTTTCCATTGCAACCAGTCAGATCCCACAGTTAACAGGAATTTCACGCATGAACCATGAAGTGATCGTGACCTGCGCTGTCACGGGTGCAGGCGACACCGTCGGCAGACATCCCGCCATTCCCGTCACGCCCAAACAGATCGCCGATGCCGCAATCGAAGCCGCAAAAGCAGGCGCAACCGTCGCGCATTGCCATGTGCGCGATCCGAAAACGGGACGCGGCAGCCGCGATCCGAATCTGTACCGCGAGGTCGTCGACCGCATTCGCTCCGCGGATACGGATGTCATCATCAATCTGACGGCTGGCATGGGCGGTGACCTGGAAATCGGTCCCGGCGAAGATCCGATGCGCTTCGGCGCGGGCACTGATCTGGTCGGCGGGTTGACGCGGCTTGCGCACGTCGAAGAGCTTTTACCGGAAATTTGCACGCTCGATTGCGGCACGCTCAATTTCGGCGACGGCGACTATATCTACGTATCGACGCCCGCTCAATTGCGGGCGGGTGCAAAGCGCATTCAGGAACTCGGCGTCAAGCCGGAACTGGAGATCTTCGATACGGGCCACCTGTGGTTCGCCAATCAATTGCTGAAAGAAGGCCTGCTCGATGCGCCGCCGATGTTTCAGCTGTGCCTCGGCATTCCATGGGGCGCGCCCGCCGATACGACGACCATGAAGGCTATGGTCGACAACCTGCCGTCCGGCGCGCAATGGGCGGGTTTCGGTATCGGCCGCATGCAGATGCCGATGGTCGCGCAGGCGATGCTGCTGGGCGGTCATGTGCGCGTGGGTCTTGAAGACAACATCTGGCTCGACAAGGGCGTGCCTGCGAGCAATGGCTCGCTCGTCACGCGCGCCGTTGAAATCATCGAACGGCTTGGCGGCCGCGCGCTGACACCTGCGGAGGGCCGCAAGAAACTCGGCCTGCGCGCACGCGGCGAACGGCTGCTCGAAAAGCGCGCCGCAGAACAGTTCGCATAGCAGTTGCAATAACGCTTTGAATCATTCGAGAGGATCATCGGCAATGGCAGTGATTACGGATATCAAGACTTTTGCAGCAATCGGCGCAGGCGTGATCGGTAGCGGCTGGGTGGCACGCGCGCTCGCGCATGGGCTCGACGTCATTGCATGGGACCCCGCGCCGGGCGCGGAGAAGCAGTTGCGCGACAACGTCGCGAATGCGTGGCCCGCACTCGAACGTGTCGGACTCGCGGCGGGTGCTTCGCAGGAGCGCCTGCGTTTCGTGAAGACGATTGAAGCGTGCGTCGCGGATGCCGACTTCATTCAGGAAAGCGCGCCTGAGCGCGAGGAATTGAAGCTCGCGTTGCACGAGCAGATCAGCCGCGCGGCAAAGCCTGACGCGATCATCGCGTCGTCGACATCGGGCCTGCTGCCGACCGATTTCTATGCGCGTGCGCTGCACCCCGAGCGCTGCATTGTCGGGCATCCGTTCAACCCTGTGTATCTGTTGCCGCTTGTCGAAGTACTGGGCGGTGAACAAACCGCGCCGTCGACCATCGACGCCGCGATGAACATCTATCGTGCGCTCGACATGAGGCCGCTGCATGTGCGCAAGGAAGTGCCGGGCTTTATCGCCGACCGCCTGCTCGAAGCGCTGTGGCGCGAAGCACTGCATCTGGTCGACGAAGGAGTCGCGACGACCGGGGAAATCGACGATGCGATCCGCTTTGGCGCGGGCATCCGCTGGTCGTTCATGGGGACGTTCCTCACGTACACGCTTGCTGGCGGCGACGCAGGCATGCGGCATTTCATGCAGCAATTCGGGCCCGCGCTGGAATTGCCGTGGACGAAGCTCGTCGCGCCGAAGCTGACGGATCAGCTGATCGACCGCGTGGTGGACGGAACGGCAGAGCAGGTGGGTCCGCGTTCGATCAAGCAGCTCGAGCGCTATCGCGACGAATGCATCACGAACGTGCTGTCCGCGATTGCCGAAACGAAAGCGCGTCATGGCTTGCGTGCCGACGAATAAGGTCGAGTAATATCTGTGCGTGTGCGGGGCATTGAAACCGATATCCCGCGCGTGCCGTACCTCGTTCAAAGCGACGGAGACATTCGCCATGCCGCGACACGCGGAATTGCCTGCGTATCAGGACGTCGTGCGCGCCGAGTGGGTCGATTACAACGGCCATCTGCGCGACGCGTTCTATATGCTGATTTTCAGCTTCGCCACCGATGCGCTGATCGACCAGATCGGCCTCGACGACACCGTGCGCAAAGCGCGTGGCCGCTCGATCTACACGCTCGAAGCACACATTCACTATCTGCACGAAATCAAGGAAGGCGCCCGGGTGCGGGTGGAGATGCGTGTGCTCGCGCATGACGCCAAGCGCATGCACCTGTACCTCGAAATGTTCGCGGACGACGGCGCTGAAGCCGTCGCGGCGGGCGAGCAGATGCTGTTGCACGTCGATATCGGCGGGCCGCGTTCAGCGGTGTTCGACAGCGACGTCGAAGCGCGCGTGCGCGCGCTCGTCGATGCGCAAGCGGCGCTGCCTGCGCCGCAATACGCGGGGCGGGTGATTGGCTTGCCGGGGCAAACGCGCAAATAGCGCCGCGCGCATTCGCGTGCATGATCGGACAACCTGAGCGGAGCATGCCAGATGCTCGAACCTGAGATGATCGCGTTCGTTGAGCGCACGAAGGGTCTTTATCCGCGCGATCGATCTGTATCGACGTTTGCCGAACAGCGGGCGGTGTACGAACAGTACGCCGCCGCGCTAACGCCGCCATTGCCCGATGGCGTGACGACTCACGACGCGCCTTTCACATCGCCCGATGGACACACGTTCGGCGTGCGCCTGTACGCGCCAGCTGAGCGTGCGCGGTCGATGGGCACGGTGCTGTATTTTCATGGCGGCGGGTTCGTTGTCGGATCGCTCGACAGTCACGGCCTGATCACAGCGCGCATCGCGGCGGATACCGGCTTGTGCGTGGTGACCGTCGATTATCGGCTTGCGCCCGAGCACGCCGCGCCGGCCGCGCACGACGATTGCCTTGCCGTGACGCGTGCCGCGCTCGACAGCCGCCTGCCGTTCGGCCCTTTGCCGCGATCGCTGCAACTGGCAGGCGACAGCGCGGGCGGCACGCTCGCGGCGAGTGTCGCGATGCGTCTGCGCGACGAGGGGAAAGCGGGCGTGCACGGCGTCGCGCTGGTTTATCCGATGCTGGGCATCGAACCGCAATGGCCCGCGCGCGACTCGGAAGCCGATGCGCCGATGCTCACGCTTGCCGATGTGCGACGCTACGGCGCGCTGTATTGGTCCAGTCGGGCACGCGATCACGCGTGGACTGTTCCGCTCGAAGCATCACGCTATGATGGATTGCCGCCGACGCTTGCGATCGGCGTCGAGCACGACCCGTTGCGCGACGACGCGCGGGTCTTTGCGGAACGCATCCGCGCGGCGGGAGGACAGGCGAGTGCGCCCGTCGGCATCGGCCTCGTGCACGGATCGTGGCGCGCGCTGGCGACGAGCCCCGGCGTTCAATGGATGCATCGCGAAGTGTGCCGCTTCCTCGTCGAACACGCTGCCGGTTGACGGCGGGAATCCCGGCCGCCGATTGTTGCCAGAAACGCTGGTTATGCAGCGAATGCGTGCTCGAGCACTTCGGCCGCGATCATGGCGGCGGCGTTTGCGGGAGCAGGGCGTTCGGCTGGCTTGAAGACGGCGTCGCCGCGCCGGATCTTTCGGCGCGAAACGGCGCAGGTGCCGGAGGTGTGCGCCGAGCGGCGGCGCCAGCGCTGCTCGCCGTAGTGGCAGCGGCCGGGTTCGATCCAGCGGATCACCAGCGTCGTGTCAGAGTGTTCGAGAATCTCGATGCGCAACCCGTTAGCGCCCATCAACGGTAAACACTCCAGAGTGGTCATGGTCGGCTCCGTATTTGTGGTGTGCCGAATGTAGACCCACGCGCGCGTGAGAGCCATTGTGCCCGCGTAGAAACACTGTTCCCGATTCCGCAATAATGAGATGGTGGACATGCACACGAACGGTAATAAGGGGATTTGCGGCTCGTCATAGCGATTACTCGCAAATATGCAACGAACTGTTGTATGAAAGGCAGAAAAGGGCCGGACCGTTTGTCTGGTCTGCCGGGGAACGTTGCATCCTTTAAGATGGACGGCTGGCAACCCGCGGCGAGCACGCGCAGGCATCGCGCATGCGCGTGCGTTGACGATGCTGCCCGCCCCACCATTGCGATGCGCGATCGTTGAACGCGCATCGAGTTCCATCACGAGGTCACATGAACCAACGCCCGCCCGACGTTCCATCCGAGGCCGACATGCCGAATCGCCGCAAGGCGCAGCGGATTGCTTCGGCGGCGCTGTATGCCGTCATGGTGGCGCTGGCGATCTGGGTGATCCGCGATTTCGTGCCGGCCATTGCCTGGGCTTGCGTGATCGCGATTGCGCTGTGGCCGGCGTTTCACCGGATCGAAGAGCACAGGCTGTTCAAGGGGCGCTCGACGCTGATCGCAACCGTTCTGACCATTGCCATCGGCTTGCTGTTTCTGCTGCCTGTCGGAATCGGGATTGCGCAGGCCGCGGCCGAGGCGCACGACGTGATCGAATGGGCGCGCGACGTCCAGGAGAACGGCATTCCGTTGCCGGACTTCGTTCAGCATTTGCCGTTTGGCGCGGCGCAGATCGGGGCGTGGTGGCAGGAAAACCTGACGCAGCCGCTGCGCGATTCGCCCGCCATGAAGGGCTTGCACGGCGGCGCGGTCGTCACGTTCGGCCGGCATTTCGGCGCGCGGGCGGCGCACGCGCTGATGCTGTTCGGCTTCATGCTCGTCACGCTGTTCGTGATCTTTCAGGCGGGGCCGAAGCTGTCGGGCGAATTGATGAAGGGCGTGCGGCGCGCGTTCGGCTATGACGGCATGCATCTGGCCGAACGGATGGCGGCGGCTGTGCGCGGGACGGTGTCGGGGCTGGTGGTCGTCGGGATCGGCGAGGGCGCGCTGCTGTTGCTCGCGTATATGTTGACGGGCGTCCCGCACGCGGCGTTGCTCGGTTTCGTCACGGCGATCGCTGCGATGCTGCCGTTTTGCGCGCCGATCGTATTCTGCGGCGCCGCGCTGTGGCTCTTCATCGAGCAAGGCGCGCTCGTGCCTGCGATTGGCCTTGCTGTGTTCGGCTTCGTCGTCGCGTTTGTCGCCGAGCACTTCGTGCGGCCGGTGCTGATCGGCAGTTCCGCGCGGCTGCCGTTTCTGCTCGTGCTGTTCGGGATTCTTGGCGGCGCGGAGACGTTTGGGCTGCTCGGGCTGTTCGTCGGCCCGGCGCTGATGACGGTGCTGATGGTGCTATGGACCGAGTGGGTCGAGCGCTGATGTGGCTTTCCTGATTGCAGCGTTGAGTTTGGCGTGGCTCGCGTGACGGGCTGATCGCCGATCTCAGGCGGGCCCCGAGCCGCGCAGGCGCAGCGTCAGCACGCGCGAGATCGGCACCGATACCTTGGCGACGGCGAACAGCGAGCCGATCGCGACGGCATCTGCGACGAGACCGAGCGGTACGTTCAGATAGCCGTCTGTTGCCGTATAGAGCAGCGAGTCGACGACCAGCGAGATCACTGTCCCCGCGACGAAACACAAGAGGCCCTTGCGCCCGACAAGTCCTATCCACGGCAGGCGTTGAGCCAGCGCTCGCGCCCAGCCGATGCGCACCATATTCGCGACGAGCCATGCGATCGCGAGGAAATTGACGGCGCGCAGCCACGACAGATTCTGTTTCAGGCTGCTGTCCAGCGGCCCCACTTCCACGAACAGCTTGAACCAGGCGGCAGCTGCGACGATGCCGCAGGCGAACACTGTCAATAGCCACCCGTGGCGGTGCGCACTCGCGCGCTGATAGACGGGTTGCGTCTGCGCGATCACACCGAGCACGAACATCAACTGCCACGCGAAGGGGTTGAAGTCCCACTGCGCGTCTTCCGCGACAGGGAGATGGGGGAGCAACGACGGCGCAATCGACCACACGGCGAGGCTGCCCGCCAGCAGCAGCCACGGCTTGCTGCGCGCGAGCGGCAGGATGGCGGGCACGGCAAACGCGAAAAACGCGTACATGGGCAGTACCGACGCCAGGTACGGCTGGCGACGGAACAGCAGGATGTCGCGCAGGACCGCAGTGGGCGTGTCCATCATGTCGTCGAGATCGGTCGTGGCCATGTTGGGCGCGTCGATGCTGAACGCGCTCATCACGGCGCTTACGAGCAGCATCAGAACGGCTGTAATCAGAAACGCCCTATACAGCTCGAGCGAACGCTTGAAGAAGCGGTTGCGTGCGTCGGCTTCCGTGTGGCGTTTCGCAAGCGAAGCGTAAGCCGTGGCCGTCGCGAATCCACCGAGGAAGACGAAGACTTCGGCCGCGTCGCACAGCGCGTACGCGTGCAGCGTCGCGCGCGACAGGATGCTGCCGCCGATGTGGTCGACGACGATAAATACAAGAACTAGCCCCCGGAAGAAGTCCAGTTCGATCAGACGGTTTTTGGATGGTTGCATGCGGTTTTTTGGGCGAAAACGCCTCCGCGAGACGGTGCGCGGGTGACGCGCAGCGCAGGCTCGGTGAGGCTGGAATTTGGGGTGTTGCTGTGTGGCTGTTGCGCTGGTCGCGGTCCCTGCGATGTGCGTGGGAGGGCTTTGGCGCGGTGGCGCGGCGTTGCTTCGTGGCGGTTTCTATGCGGTTTCGCAGCATAGGGACCGGACGTGGAATCGCCGCACGACCCCATGTGGACCGACATTATCTCTCAGAGTTCCTCCTGGTTGTGTTTTTCTTGGGAACGTGGTTGGGGTGGGCGAGGTCGGGGCTTGAATTTGAGATGGGGGTTGGCGAAAACGGTTCGGGTATTGGCGGGAAAGGTGGTGGGTGGGTTCGTATGCTGGCGGGTCGCTGAAATGCAGCATGTTTTGTGATGCATAGGCGGAAGCGGGAATCCGACGGTACACATCGAACACCTATGGACGACGAGGGGAGTCCTGGCTCGATCGGCGTGACGGTGTGCATCGATGCTGAGCTCTGTGCGACAGAACCGCGACGCGATCGTCTGAGGGCGGGGGCGAGTGAAGATAAAAGGATGGGCAATGAAAGCGGCTTCAAATGTACCGCGCAATCGATCGAGCTTGGGCTGCTGGTTTGCAGCAGTGATCGCGGCGTGTGCGGGATTGTCTGGGTGTGCAATGGCGCCTGGTATGAAGATGACTCCCCCAGTCGAATTGTCGACGAGCGCGATGGGTGTTCAATCCAGCGTTAAGGACTCGTTCGTGCCCATCTCCACCATAGACGCCGCTCTGATCGCGCGGATGAAGGACGACCTGTCGCGTACAAGTTCGCTCCAGATACAGAGCCTTTTAACAACGGCCGAACCTTACGCGCTCGGTAAGGGCGATGTTCTTCAGATTACGGTTTGGGATCACCCCGAGTTAGTGCAGGCGCAAGGTCCCCTCGGCCAAACAGCTACTCGGCCTTCCGATCCTGTGCCCGGATTCGTGATTGACCAGGATGGCAATCTGGATTTTCCGTATGTCGGGCCAATTCATGTCGAAGGTCTGAAGCCTGAGCAGGTCCAACGACGTCTGGCCGTGGCGCTGACAAAAGTTTTCGTCAAGCCGCAAGTCACGGTGCGTGTTGCTTCGTTTCGCGCCAAGCAGATCTATGTCGATGGCGAGGTACACACGCCGGGCACGCTGCCGCTTAACGATATTCCGATGACCCTTTATGACGCTGTGAACCGGGCGGGTGGATTTGCAGCGACGGCGGATCAGAGCCGGATGGTACTCGTCCGCGATGGAAATTCTTATTCGCTTGACCTTACCGGGATGTTAGAGAAAGGAGTCAACCCCGCAAGGATCGTTCTGAAAAATGGCGACCTCCTACGTGTGGTCGCACGTGACGACAATGGCGTATTCGTAATGGGCGAGGTGAACAAGCCTGTCACTGCTGTGCCAATGAAAAGCGGAAGGTTGACGTTGAGCGAAGCGATTTCCCAGGCGGGAAGCTTGAATAACGCAACTGCAGATGCATCGGAAGTGTATGTCATTCGCGACTCCATGAGTCCGACCCCGCAGATCTATCACCTTGATGCAAAGTCCCCGGTCGCGATGATCTTCGCGAACCAGTTCGAACTCAATCCTCGTGACGTTGTGTATGTCGATGGTAATGGACTCGTGCGCTTTTCTCGCGTGCTGAGCTTGCTATTGCCCGCCGTCAACGCGGCGCTAGCTGGTGCGATCGTGGCCAAATGATCAAGTCGATACTAGTCGTATGCGTCGGCAACATCTGTCGCAGCCCGATGGCTCAGAACCTGATTAGTCGCGAAGTCCCCGGCGTCACTGTGGTGTCGGCCGGGCTCAACGCCGTCATAGGTTCGGCGCCTGATCCGATGGCGATACGCGTCGCTGCCGAAGCGGGGCTCGACATCGCCGCGCATCGAGCACAGCAGTTGAACGTCGAACTAGTTCGGTTCGCCGATCTGATCCTCACGATGGAAGCGACGCACAAGCACCAGATCATGCGCCAGCACCCAGTCGCATCGGGCAAGGTATTTCGGATTGGAGAGATCGGGCGTTTCGACGTGCCCGACCCGTACAGAAAGCCCGTGAAACACTTCCACGAGGCGTTCGAGTTGATCCGGATGGGCGCCGATGCATGGGCGCCACGCATAAAAGCAATGGCATAGCGAGAGAACAAGATGAACAAGCAGTCCGACCTGATGGTCGAGGATCACACTGACGAGCACGACGACCTCATTCGCTACCTGGACATACTGATCGCCGGTCGCTGGCTTATCGCGAGCGTCTTGGCAGCCGTTGTTCTGCTGGGGGGCGCTTATTCATTTCTAGCAAGGCCGACATACGAAGCGGACATCATGATTCAGGTCGAAGAGGATAACCCGACGAGTGCGAGTTCGCTGCTCGGCGACGTGTCTTCGCTGTTCGACGTGAAAACTCAGGCCGAAGGTGAGTTGGAGATCCTGCAATCGCGGACGGTGGTCGATCAGGCGGTGAATAACCTGCGTCTCTACATCGATGCGCGGCCACGTTATTTCCCGCTGATCGGCTGGCGTGTCGCCGACAACGCGAAATCGCTCTCCATTCCGGGCCTGATGGGGTGGGGGGGATTCTGCTGGGGAAACGAATCGATTGACGTGCGTGAATTCGACGTGCCGAAAGAACTGGAAGGCGAACGCTTTCGGCTAACGCTGCTCGGGAACCAGCGCTTCCGATTGACGCAGTCCGACCTAGACTCGCCGATCGAAGGCATCGTTGGCAAGCCACTGGACATCGAGCAGAGCGTCGGCCATCTTCACCTGCTCATCGCAGGCGTGCACGCGAAGCCGGGCGCCGCATTCTATCTGACTCGCGAATCGAAGCTCAAGACACTGACCGATCTGCAGCAAAGGCTCAATATGCAGCAGAAAGGCAAGCAAAGCGACATCATCACCGGCACGCTGCGTGGCGGCGATCCGCAGCAGATATCAGAAATTCTCAATGAGATAGGAGATGCGTACGTCGCACAAAACGTGAAGCGGAAAACTGCTGAAGCGGACAAGTCATCGCAGTTTCTTGAAGCCTTGTTGCCGGCACTGAAGCATGACCTCGAAGTCGCGGAGAAACGATACAACGCTATGCGCAACCAGAGCGGTACGTTTGATGTTAGCGTCGAGGCGCAAACCTATCTACAACAAAGCGTCGTCGCACAAAGCGGCCTGCTCGACCTGCAGCAGAAGCGCGCCGATCTCGCAACACGATACGCGCCGTCTCATCCTGCCATTGTTGCACTCGACCAGCAGATCGATGCGATGAAAGCCAAGGTGAGCGACGTGAATGACCGCATGAAGCTCTTGCCGAATCGCCAGCAGGATGCGGTGTCGCTGATGCGCGACGTGCAGGTCGCTCAAGACATCTACGTCGGAACGCTAAACAACATCCAGCAGTTGAAACTAGTTGCGGCGGGCAAGGTCGCCAGTGTTCGTCAGGTAGACGAAGCACGCGTCCCGGAAGAGCCGGTATCGCCGAAGAGGCCACTTTTTATCGGGCTTGCGGCAATCGCGGGTCTGATGCTCGGCATCGGCACCGCGTTTGTTCGGGAGATGCTATACGGCGGTGTCACAGACGCGCAGGACATCGAGCGTTACGCAGGCCTCAATGTATATGGCGCGATTCCCTTTTCGCAGGCTCAAAAATCGCTGAACGCGGGCATGCAATCAGGCAGGCCGGGCAAGTATCTGCTCGCTGAATCGAATCCAGACGAGCCATCAATTGAAAGTCTGCGTAGTCTGCGCACCGCGTTGAGCTTCGCGATGCTCGAAGCGCCGAACAATCGTTTGCTGCTGACCGGCCCTGCACCGGGTATAGGTAAGTCGTTCATCTCCGCCAACCTCGCCAGCGTGCTTTGTGGTGGCAACAAGCGGGTGCTGCTCGTCGACGCGGACATGCGGCGCGGTCACCTGCATCAGTATTTCGGCAGGGGACGTGGTCAGGGCCTGTCAAATGTGCTTGCTGGCCACTCCGCCGCCGAGACCGTCATTCAGCGCGAGGTGTCGCCGGGTCTCGATCTGCTGACGACTGGCAGCATTCCACCCAATGCGTCGGAGCTTCTATTAAGCGATAGGATGAACAGTCTTATGGAATTGCTTGGCTCGCGATATGACATGGTAGTCATTGATACGCCGCCAGTGCTAGCGGTCTCTGACACTCCGACAATGGCTGCCATCGCTGGTACGGTTTTCCTCGTTGCACGCTTTCAAAAGACGGCGATCGGTGAGATCAGTGAGAGCGCGCGACGACTGCAACGCGCAAACGCGTCGCTCAAGGGCGTGATATTCAATGGTGTAGATGCGCGCGCATTTGGATATCGATCGAAGTATGGCGCATATCGCTACATTGCTTATCAGTATCAGAAGACGAAGAGGTGAAATCATGAACGGAGTGCGCGCGAAGCGGCGTCGGGCTCTGCCCTTCCTTTGGTTGCTTCTCGGAGGCGGCGCGATCGCGTGTCTCTTCGCCGCGCTCTATCACGGTGATGCCGAGACGTTGACCGTCTGTCTTCTGCTGCTTGTCGCCGCGAGCATCTGGTGGATCAAGGCCGATAGCGAGTTGCTCCGCCTATGGCGGCTGTTCGCGCTTGCGTATTTTTGCGTGCTGCCAGCAGGCCAGTTGATCGCACGCGATGAAATCTATTTGACGCTCTTACCCGAACAAAACTCCGCGACGATCACGTGGTTTGTGTTGAACATCGCCGGAATCTGGGTGATGAACTTTTGGCTTCTCGCGATGCGTCGCAAGTGCAGGGCGTCCGCCGCGATGGCCGCCATGTGTCCATCCGCCGCCGTCGTGAGTCGCTGGGTATATGGATATGCGGTGCTCGCTCTGGCTGCACTCGCGTTCATCTACCTGAAGCTCGGCGGCTATGCTCAGATCGTACAGCTTTACGCGGATCGCCTCGAAACGTCGGTGACAACAAATGATCCCTTAGAGGGGCTCGGCGTCGTGCAGGCGTTCGCCAATACCGCCCCACTGTGGGTTTTTGTGTGTGTCACCCTCAGGCCGTGGCGCAGCCGTTTGATAAGGATTGTTGCATTCGTCCAACTGATCGTGCTTGGATGGCTATCGTCCGGTGTGTTCGGCAACAGACAAGGCATTGTGTTTGTCGTGCTGTTCGCCTGCCTCATCTATCACACGTTCGTTGTGCGCATCAGCCGTCGCGCAGCGAAGATCATTGGCATTTGTGTCGCCGCTGGTGGTCTGGCAATGCTCCCACTGAAGTTTGGCATCGACTATTCGCAGATTGGAAGTTTGTCGAAAAACTTCGCAGACCAGCGGATGCTCCAGTTGTCGATGGGGCCGCTTAGCTTTTTCCTGTTTCGCGATCTCTCACGTTTCGACGTGCAAGTGCAGGCACTCGATTCGGTGTCGAAGCCTGGCTACACACTAGCCATGGGCCGAAGCTTGGTTGGCGGGATGGCGGCAATTGTCCCGAAGGCAATCTGGAAAGACAAGCCTGAAACCTTCGCTCGCGAGAAGAGCGATATTGTTCGAGAAACAGAGACCAACCAGTCCGACGAGACGACACTGCTGTTTGGAATGCCGGGGGAGTTTCTCGTTAATTTCGGCATATTTGGTTATCTTCTGTCGTTCATCGTACTGGCATGGATGATCGCGAAGATCACGATGATGGGGGGCGGATCAAGCTGGCGATGGATGCCCGTCAAGATTGTGTCGTATCCACTGCCTTTCCTGTTTCTTCTGTTCGACTCGAACGTCCTTGCTTACTACGAAATGCGATGGATCGTGTTATTCGCTTTTCCAATGGCGCTGCTGCTCAGACAAAAGAAGGTGCGGATCATGCCGCTTTCATCGAAAGGCAGGGGTGCGCGTTGAAGATAGTCCACGTAGTTGAAACTTGGGTGGGTGGTATCTCGAGTTACGTGACAGCGCTGATGATCGAACAGCGCAGTTACGGGCACAACGTAGTGCTTGTATGCGACCCACACAACATGGACGCGGCAAGGTTCGAAGTTGATGGCATTAACGTCGTGCCTTACCGGTCTAGTCGCAATCCACTCAGGTTCGTCAGTATCTCGTGCGCAATACGCAAGACTATCAAGATGCTACATGCGGACGTGATTCACTGTCATAGCTCCTATCCGGGCGTATATGTACGTCTCGGCTCGTTCGGTGAAGCGAAGGTGCTGTATACACCGCACGCGTGGTCCTTTATGAAGAAGGACATCTCGCGCATGACCGCGTTCGCCTTCGCGATGATTGAGAAATGGCTGGCGCGACGTTGCACGCGGATTCTCTGCATGTCGTTTGACGAAGTGCGTGCGGCAAACAAGTATGGTATTGAGCAGGACAAGCTCGAACTTGTATATACGGGCATCCCGACGGACATGGCGGCTGAGCAAATCGACACCGATACGGAGGCGGTCGGACACTCTGCTCGGCATATACATGTTGGCTATTTCGGTCGACTCGACTATCAAAAGGGCTTTGACATTCTCGTCGACGCTTTGCCACTACTCAAGGATCACCTGCAGGTCCACGTGTTCGGGACCGCAGTACGCGGCGGCGTGGCGATGCCAGACGGAACCCCGTGCGTTACGTATCACGGGTGGGTTGGCCCGGAAGAGGCGGGGCGAGCGATGCGGAAGATGGATGCGATCGTAGTTCCGTCACGCTGGGAAGGACTCGCGCTTGTACCGATCGAAGCTATGCGAGCTGGCAAGGTGCTGGTCGTATCGAGCGAGAGTTCGCTGCCGGAGCAGGTCATTCATGGTTACAACGGTCTAATGCTGCGCCAACTCACGGGTGCTTGCCTTGCCGAGCAACTTAACTCACTGTCCATTGACGAATGTCGTCGCATGGGCGCGAATTCGCGCCACGTATTCGATCAGGCGTTTAGTGCAGAAAAGTTTTTCAAGTCCTTGATGAATTACTATGAGAGTGCCTGATATCTATCTGTTGCACGCGTACAGCTCGCGAAACAGTGGCGATGGGCTGTTGGTTAAATTGAGCTTGCGCGCTATTCGCGAGGCCGGTTTCAAGCAGATCGTCACTGTCGTGTGTCTGGATCCGGCGTCATTCATCGGCTATCTTGACGATTCGAAAATCAGCCTGATCTCACTAGGTCAGTTCGTTATACGAACGATGACGCATGCGTGGCGCCGGCGCGGCGCGATATTCTTCGGTGTCGGCGGCGGCTATTTGCGCGCTGGTACATGGAAAGAAGGCTGCAAGACGCTAACTGCGCATGGATTGCAGATTGTCTGCGCATCCTTATGGGGCCCCCGCGTGCGGATCTATCTCCCGCAAAGCGTCGGACCTTTTTCGACGGGGCCGGGCTGGGTGCTCAAGTGGCTCGTGCGCCATCATGTCGATACCATCTTCCTGCGCGACGACAAGAGCGTGCGTGAACTGAGTCATCGGCATGCGGTGCGGATCGGCGATCTTGTCGTGCTGGAAATAAGCAAGCGGCCGCATGCGTTGCAACTCGCGGCCGGAAAATCTTTCACATCCAGTGCGCGACGCAAGGTATATTTTGTATTTCGCGACTTGGGTGAGAAGCCGTACGCGGACGCCTATATCGCGAAGCTGCGGCATCTGATCGCACTGACGCCGGACGCAAGCCTCGCCCTACAGAGCGCGGGGCGTGGGAATAGCGATGACGTGTTCTATCACCACGTGCTCGGCGACGACTCGGCGCCTGCGCTGCGCGATGTAATCCGGGACGAGGATGCGATCGTTGTGTCCGTGCGGCTGCATGGCAGTCTCGAAAGTGTGCTTGGCGGGCTGCCAAGCATTCATATCGCATACGAGCGAAAAGGGCAGGCTGCGTATGGCGACCTCGGCGTGTCTGAATACGCGTTCCATGCGGAAAGCTTCGATCCCAATGCCGTTGCTTCTGCAGTTGAAGAACTCCGGTGTAACCCGGCCCCTTTTTGGCAGAAGTTGGCTAGCTCATCGGCGAATCGTTACGCGGAACTCGTGAAGGTGCTCCAGGACGAAAGCAGCCCGTCCGTAACACTTCTGATTGATGGTAACTTCCAGAAGGTCGGCGATCAGATATATAGCCCACACATGGGACATCGCAAGTTTGCGGCGCGCTTCACGGAGAGCTTCGCAAAGGTGAGGATCGCGGCCCGGTCGTTTCCGGTGCTGCACGCACGGGGCGAACTCGTTACCGGTACAGGCGTGCAATTCATTGATCTTGGCGATCCACGCGGCGTCAAGGCGTGGATCACACAGTTGCCGCAGTTGGTGTGGGGTATCTGGAATGTGATTCGCACTGCGGATCTGCTGGTATTGCGATTTCCGGGAAATCTTTCGCTGCTAGCGATGTTGCTGTGTCACGCGAGATGCAGGCCGTTTTCCGCGGAGATCGTTGCCGATCCGGCCGACTATTTCAGCGATTCAGCTTCGCGTCATCCACTCCGCCGTATCGCCCGCTGGGTACATTGCTGGGCTACGCGTCATGCGGCCAAGTACGGACGGACTGTGCGCTATGTAACAGACAGCGCGTTGCAGATAGCATATCCACCACGAACGCAGGCACGATCATTCGGTTTCAGTGATGTGTATCTCCCTGCCGAGTTGTTTGACCGCTGCGACGATGCGTGCAACGTGCACGACGACGGGGGTGTATTCCGCATCGTCAATGTCGCAATGATGCACAACGAAAGCAAGGGCCACGGGATTTTGCTACACGCGGTGGCTGCGCTGCGTGAACGAGCGCTGAATATCGAACTCACGCTTGTCGGCGATGGTGTGTTACGCAAAGATTTTCAACAATTGGCAGTGCGACTTGGCCTTAGTGATGTTGTGCGTTTCGCGGGTGCATTGAATGGGGACGATGTGCTCAGCACTGTGAGCCGACATGAACTCTTCGTTCTGCCGTCGCTACAGGAAGGCATGCCGAGAGCGCTGCTCGAAGCCATGGCGGTTGGAGTTCCGGTCATAGCGACACGCGTAGGCGGCGTTGCAGAGGTGCTTGATCCCCAGAGTCTAGTGGCGCCAGCTGACATTGGCGCGTTGACAGAAAGAATCGCGAACGCCTTGACGGATGTGAAATGGCGTGAGCAGCAGAAACAACGGCAGCGCGAAGTGGTGCGGCGGTTTTGCTATACGGAGTTGCAAGCGCATTACAGCCGCTATTGCGAGGCACTGAAAGCGCATGGCTGACATGAATCGAGATGTAGTCTACGTAATGCTCGCGTCGGCATTGCCCGCCTTCGGAAATTTCGTAGCGGTAGCACTTGCGCTGCGTTATCTAGACGCGGTGTGGCTGGGTAAATCGTACGCGCTGTTGGCATTCTTTTTCGTCGCAATCGACCTTTTTAACTTCGGATCGCCTCGGATCTTCACTGTCGAGAAAGTGCGATCGCGCGTATCCACATTGATTTTCCTTGATTGCATCAGCGCGGTGGGTTCGACGGTGGTGTTCTCGGTTTTTGGCACGCTGTTCGCGCATTACGGTGTATTTGCGAGCACGCAGCTTGGCGTGCCGATGGTGCTGGCGCCGATGTGTTATGGGTTGTCGCACTACGCGCTAGGCGTTATGCGGTTTTACAGGCGCAGCGGCACCGTCTGCGTGATCTCGACGGTATCCGCGGTCAGTCGAGTGCTGATCGTCGTATTGCTGATCAAGAAACGCTCTCTCGATCCATTTCTCCCAGATCTGCTGTTGTTTGTGGAAACCATCTATGGGGCGATGTTACTGATCGCGTATCTGCACTCGACGCGTCGCGGGCCTCCGTGCGGATCTGAATTCTTCCGCCCTGAAGCGGAACATTTCAATTTCCGCACTTTTGGATATCAGACGTTCTTCTGGGAGAATCGCAAAGAGATTCTAGGTAGTTGGTACGGGAATGCGATCTTTTCTGGGGCGAAGCACATAGACATAGTGATCGTCAATTTGATCCTCGGACCGGGGGCGGGATCGTTGTATCGCGGCGTGAAGAGCGTGCACAACCTCGCCTTTAATTGTGGCCAAGGCGTAGCCCTTGTTCTTACCGGTGGATTTATGCGGATGATGTCCGCGATTCTGTTTTTGCCGCAACGCCACGTCATGGCAGCGGGCGCTGTAATTCTCATGGTCTTCATGTCAACGGCGAGCTGGTTTGCATGCCGCGTCCATCTGTTTCCGACTGCAGTGCTTGGCTCCCATGCGACGCAGTTGGTCTTCATGTTCGTCGCATTCCTCGGCGCCACGTTGATTTTCCTGTGCCGCGTGCTGTCACTTATCGTTTTTTCCGCAGACCGCGCATCATTCGTCAGAATCTCAACATTTGAAGTAGGTGCATCGCTCCTTTTAGTTTCGGTACTGTCGCGGGGATTCGGGGTGCTCGGTGCGCTGATGGGTGTCGTGATCACAGGCATGCTCGTGCTGATTTTTTCGTTGCTATCTAGTCGACGCGCGGCGCGACATTTGCTCACGACGCCATACGTGGCCCCTGCACCGACGAGCGTCACGTCCCGAGGTCGCAGAAATGAAACGTAGAACGTTACTTTTGGGATGCTTGAGTATTCCGTCCGCCTGGATGGCTTCACGTGTATCAGCGCTACAGCCAACGAGCAAGCGGGTGTTTGCACACTATATGGTCGCGTGGCCGCGCGGCGGCCCGAACGCGAGCGTTGACGACTATATTGCTGAGTTCCGGGACGCACAGGAACGTGGCATAGATGGTTTCGCCCTGAACTGCGGCGGCTGGAATCGCAGCGAGCCGCTTTATCGCGCACGCGTGCTGAAGATGT
Organism: Paraburkholderia sp. XV; assembly: GCF_020177535.1. Taxonomy (NCBI): domain Bacteria; kingdom Pseudomonadati; phylum Pseudomonadota; class Betaproteobacteria; order Burkholderiales; family Burkholderiaceae; genus Paraburkholderia; species Paraburkholderia sp. XV. Next base: position 28,611 of record NZ_JAGUUD010000051.1, read on the forward strand.
ATCGTGCCGCCGAGCAACTCGGAAGCGGCTTCAAGCTTTTCGTGTCGGCGGATGGTAAAGCTCAATACGAGCTGGACGACATTGTAAAAAGTACCGCTGGCCTCCCCGGGCAATTGATGGTCGGCGCACGACCGGTGGTTTCGGCGTATGCGTTGGGAGGAAAAAATCCTGCGCGCTGCGAATCACTGATCGAGCAAGCGGAATTGCTTGGTGTGTATTTCGTCCCTCACTTCGCACCGTCTACAGGTGAAGCAGAAATCACGGGTGCCGTCGCGAATGAAGTCGTGAATCGGTGCCTTTCGACGCAGGGCTATTTCTATTTCGGCGCAGCCGGCGAACCGGATTCACTGGCAAGGTCCGTTAAAAATCTGGCAACCTCGCTGAAGTCGGCAGGCAAGCTGTTTATGGCATCGGTCACGCCATATTATCGAGGCCTCCCGACCGGTACGAACTATCGTGCGTTCGAAACCGATGGTTTCGCGGGCATGGCGACCGAATGGCTCTCTGCGATTCGCTCGAATGCGGATTGGGTGCAAATAGTGACATGGAACGACTGGGCGGAATCAACATATGTCGCCCCGATCGGCAGTAATACCCGTGCGAATGTCTATGACCCTCGCTTCGGTGCTTTACTGAGTCACCGTGCATACCTTGATGCGAGCCGCTATTTTATTGAGTGGTTCAAGCTCGGTGCTGCGCCCAAGATCATTCAGGATAAGTTCTACTATTTCTATCGTCTGCATCCGGTGGGCGTGAGCGAAATGAAGGGAATCGGCGCGTCCTTGGGCATTTTCGCTGCACCACGATCCCGTACTATATTGACCGAACAAGTCCATGTAACGTTATTCCTGACCAGCTCTGCGACGCTCGTCATCGGACTGGGCGACAGATATACGACGCATGATCTGCCGGCTGGCGTCAGTGAAGTCACCTCACCATCATTACCTGGTGCCCCACGCTTCACGCTTATTCGCAACGGCAGGATAATCGCCGAAAAGAGAGGCGAGGAGCCCATTCGTACAGGCGACTTCAGTGGCGCATTCAACTACTTTGGCGGTTCGTGGGATCCGAGCTAGGTGAGATGCAGGGGCCACGTCCTTTTGCGTCGCCATTTGTGTACTGTATCACCTTACGCCAGTCGAGCCAGAGTAGGGGATCCCGGTCGCCGTCAGGGAGCATCTATCTAGCCTGTTATCGGAATCTGTTTGAGAGCGTGCCAAAGAGATGTGAGATAAAAAGCGAAAATAAAAAATGGGTTGCAACGTTGGTTTGGAAGAGGATGGCGGGCGAAAACAAACATATTAGTAGGCGCCGTTCCCCACAAAGCCTTTGAAAATAGTCAAAGCAATAATTTTCATATCGAACCAAAACGTCCAGTGCTGGATGTAATGCATATCGAACCTGACCCGGGCTTCCATCTGCTCGAGTTGCGCTGTTTCGCCTCGGTAGCCATTGATTTGAGCCCAGCCTGTGATCCCAGGCTTGATCCGGTAGCGAAACATATAGTGTTGAACAAGCTCTTTGTAATACTCGTCATGCTCGACAGCATGAGGGCGCGGCCCGACTACTGACATTTCACCCTTAAGGACGTTGAAGAATTGAGGTAATTCATCGAGGCTCGTGCTTCGCAGAAACCGACCCACTTTAGTCACCCGGGAATCGCCCTTGCGCGCCTGAACGACAGTGCCGGGCTTGTCTGCTCCATGGAACATCGTCCGAAACTTGTAGATCGAAAAGACGTCTCCGTTCATACCCTTTCGGTGTTGTCGGAACAACACAGGGCCTGGCGACGATAATTTCACGGCAATTGCGATCGCCATCAGAAGCGGTGAGATTAATAAAAGGACGCAAAAAGAAAATATACGATCGAACAATTCTTTAGGAACGACATCCCATCCTCGATCCGGCGCTGCCATGATGTTCAGGATGGGAACCCCACGGTAATCTCCCATTACGGCCGCATTCGAGATATTTCCATCGGACATGGGAAGGACTCTGATATTGATGAATGCGTCACGGAACTCATCGAATAGATGTTCGACAGAAATGGGTTCAAAAGGCGAATTGATGATCCAGATCTCCATAAGCTTTCGTGTCCGAACGATCTGCTTAAGGGTATTTAGTTCTCGAACTGCTGGAATGTGATCAATTATCGTGTCCATCGGTAGGGACGGATCGAAAATGACCTCTGGGACGAAGGCGTTTCGCGTCTGTGGAGCGATGCGTTCGAGCAAATCGCCGTTCGCGGCGAAAGGGGCGACGATTGCGATCCGGGGCGGTGCGAATCGCCGCGAGCGAAGCAGCAAGGGCAGTGCGTGGACAGCGAAACGTCCAACGATGATCGTGCACGCGGCTATGACCGTCCACCACAATAGCCATTGCTCCCGTATCTCCCGGCCAGGATAGCCGTGTGAGAGCGCAGTCAAAATGAATTGGGCCAGAAACCAGCCAAGAAGCGCCCGAAACGCGCTATTGAACGCCGAATCGTAGCGAAATGGCCGATAGACACGTGTCAATTGAAACGTGATGAATGGGAGCACAAGCCCGAGCAGTCCCAGTAGACCATCAACATTTGTGAATGTTGCGTGGTCGTGAAAGACGATGATTTGTGAAACATAAGCGGATGTCGAAATACATAGGAAATCGGTGGCTTTGGAAATAGGTGTTAGCATTGTTTTAATGTGCCAATTGCGTTCCGGAAGGCGTGTCTAGTCGATTCACGGATTGTCACGCTCCTGCGTGAGTTGCTTGAAATCCGTTCCGATACTCCGTCGGCGAAATGTGCCAAACCTGCCGAAAGAGTCTCGCAAGACACTCCCCACTGGTCAGCCCACAGCGCCGCGCGATCTTGTCGACCGGCAAGTCACTCGATATGAGCATCGCCGCAGCGAGCTCAACGCGCGACCGTCGCAGATGCTCAGACGGCTTCACCCCCATTTCCGCTCGAAAATGCCGCAAATACGAGCGGTCGCTCATCCCTGCCATCTGCGCGGCGACCGTAATCGAAATTGGCCTATTGCAGTTGCGCGTGATCCACCGCGCGCTCTCGTGGATCTTCTCCGTGATCGACTTGGCACCGTTGGCAGCGATGGCATTGAATTCAGCCAATCCAGTATCAGGAAGATGTTCAAGCACGCGTCGCAACACGGACAAACCAAAGTCCTGCCTGATCAATCCAAGCGCGTGCCGCACTGCTGACCGCGATGCATGATCTGACGTGTTGTTGCCCGTGGGGCCGCCTGGTTGGAGGCCACCAGCATCCGTCCGAACCCGTGGATTTTGAATTTGGCTAGACGCGACGACATCCAACGAAGCATCGCCGTTTCCAATAACGAAAACCTCATCAACGTGTGACGTCGTGCCGCGAAGCCATCCACTGATCTTCACATCTCTTGTAACGTCCACCGCCATTTCTCCGCCCGCGACAAATACCGCCCGACCGGACCGAAACAGCTCGACTGATTGTGTCAACACATCGATACGCGCGGAACTGGACACACAACCACCGTCGCTCGAAACAAAAACCGTCCTATACAGAGGCGCGTCATCATGCCCAGCAGCCAGAACCTGATTCGCCTTGTCGAATACGTCGACAACTTCCACTGCCGGCAACAGCGAAAACCCGTCGAAGACGAAGATCCCGATAACGTGAGTACCAGGGCTCGCAGTGTGATTTGAAAGTGGGCAGTTCGGACTCCGCGAAACATCGTGGTAAGTCGTTTTCATCAATGCCTCCCGGCCGCGTATCGATGAGCCTCGGCGCGACGCGGTGATTGAGCATTGAGACGAACGGTCTGGTTCGAAGCTCTGTCGTTAGCTTAAGCGCGCGCCACATAGAGGCGCAGAGAATACGAATCCCTTTCCGCAAGTCCTATCGGACGATTCCGATTCACAGTGTAGAAGTTTCGTGCGGGAGAGCTTTAGCGAAAATACGCGACGGGATTTCGAATTTTTCCTACGGACCAATTCAATCCCACGAATTGATGCACCATTCGTGGGCATTTCACAACGAATTTCGTCCCGGTCCGTAGTACAACTGGACTACATGGTTACGCTCGGGCAGCATCACGTCCGTTGCACGCAGCTGTACCAGGAAGCGCGTGCAAACAAAACGGCAACAAAGCTGAACGAATATTAAGCATGCCGAACAAAAATGTTAAAAACACAGCACGCACAAACCACCATATCTACCAAAATCGGAGATCGTCTAATGAAGAAACAGGTCATCGCGCTGGCTGCTACAGCCGCTTTCACAGCTCCCGTGTTCGCACAGAGCAGCGTCACGCTATATGGCGTGATCGATGAAGGTATCAACTATACAAATAGCGTCGGCGGCCACAGCGTCGTCGAATTGCAAAGCGGCTACGCACAAGGCAGCCGTTGGGGCCTGAAAGGGGCGGAAGATCTGGGCGCCGGCAACAAGGCGATCTTCCAGTTGGAAAACGGTTTCGACCTGAATAGCGGCCGTTTGGGGCAGGGCGGCCGCATGTTCGGCCGTCAGGCGTACGTTGGTGTGTCGAACGACCGGTTCGGTACGGTCACGCTGGGCCGTCAATACGATTCCGTCGTCGATTACCTCGCGCAAACGACGTCGAACGGCAACTGGTCTGGTTATCTGTTCTCGCACCCGTTCGATAACGACAACACGGACAACTCGTTCCGCGTCAACAACACGGTCAAGTACGTGAGTCCTGACATCGCCGGCTTCCAGTTCGGTGGCACGTACAGCTTCAGCAACGACACGAACTTTGCCAACAACCGTCAATACAGCTTCGGCGCACAATATGCAACGGGCAGCCTGTTGCTCGCCGCCGCTTACTTGCAGGCGAACAACACGGGCGCAACGTCAAGCGGCGCGATCGCAACCAACGACGCCAGCTTCCTCGCCCAGCGCATGCGTGTATTCGGCGCAGGCGTCAACTACACGTTCGGCTCGGCGACGGTCGGCTTTGCTTATACGAACTCGACCTACAACAACCCGACGGGCAACGGCTATCTCGGCACGCCGGGCGCGATCGTCGCGGCAGGCTCGACGCTCAACCGCCTGAGGTTCCAGAACTTCGAACTGAACGCGAAGTATCAATTGACGCCTGCGTTCTATGTCGGCGGTGAATACGTGTACACGCTGGAGAACTACGATTCGTCGACGGGCAGCGCAAAGCCCAAGGTTCACACGGTGGGCCTGATGGCGGACTGCAACATCTCCAAACGCACGGACTTCTACGTTCAAGGTGTGTACCAGAAGGTCGCAGGCGACAAGACGAATTCGATCATGGACAACGCGTTCATTCTCGGAACACAGGCTCCATCGTCGGCATCGAACCAGCTCGCGTTCCGCGCAGCGATTCGCCACAAGTTCTGATCGCGCGATGTAGCAAGCGACATTCGTGTCGTGAGATTTCCATGCATTTCCCGTCGCGCCTCATCAGAAGCCCGACGGTTTTTTTTATTCGCGCATTTCGTGCGCCGCTGTGCCTTCATTCACAAACAGATGAAGCGCCGCGTACTGCAACAACATGATGGTCTTGCCGTCCACTATGTCGCCGTTCGCGACCATTGCTAATGCATCGTCGAAGGGCAGTTCGAGTACTTCGATATCTTCACCTTCATCGGCGATTCCTCCGCCACGGCTGATGCGCGCATCGGCATCGTATTCGGCGACGAAGAAGTAGAGCTTCTCGGTCACCGAGCCCGGACTCATGAACGCTTCGAACACCTTGCGCACGCATGCCACGCGATAGCCGGTTTCCTCTTCGACTTCAGCGCGAATCCTTTCTTCCGGCGATGCCTCTTCGAGTAATCCGGCGGGCGTTTCGATCAACATCCCTTCGTGTCCATTGACGAACGCAGGCAAGCGGAACTGCCGCGTCAGCACGACGGTCCGTCGGCGTGGGTTGTAGAGCAGCAGCGTCGCACCGTTGCCGCGATCGTAGGTCTCGCGGCTCTGCCGTTGCCAACAGCCATCTGCCCGCCGGTAGTCGAACACGGTCTTCTTCAGGACGTACCAGTCGTCGGACAGCACCTGCACATCGACGATACGCACGCGGTCGGCCGTTTTGTCCATGAATCCTCCTTGTCCCGAACGGAACCATGGTATCGTGCAGATTCATGCAAAATCAAGAAAATTCGTGCAGTCCGGAAAAACGGCACCAACAGACAAATGCTGACTTCCCAACGTAAGAAGCTGATTCTCGATGCGCTCCAGCGCGACGGCCAGGTGCTGGCCAAACCGCTGAGCGAGGCATTCGGCGTCTCCGAAGACACGGTGCGCCGCGACCTGCGCGAGCTTGCCGCAGAGGGCAAGCTGCAGCGCGTGCACGGCGGCGCATTGCCTTCATCGCCGGCGGTGGCGAATCTCGCCGGGCGCCAGGCGATCGGCTCGGAAGCGAAGGCGGCGATCGGCCGGGCCGCCGCGCGGATGATCGCGCCGGGCCAGATCGCCTTCATTGACGGCGGTACGACTGCCGTTCAGTTGGTGCGCCATCTCCCCGCCGACCTGCGCGCGACGATCGTGACGCACAGTCCGAGCGTCGCGGTGGAACTCGCGGCGCACGAGGCGCTGGAGGTTGTGATCATCGGCGGGCGGCTGTTCCGTCATTCGATGGTGACAGTCGGCGCGGCCGCGATCGAAGCGCTCGGCCACATTCGCGCCGATCTCTATTTCATGGGTGTAACGGGCGTTCATCCCGAGGCAGGGTTGAGCACAGGGGATCTCGAAGAGGCTTACGTGAAGCGCGCGCTGGTGGCGCGCGCGGCAGAGACAGTCGTGCTCGCGTCGTCGGAGAAGTTGAATGCCGCGTCGGCGTACATGATTGCGGGCATCGACGCAGCGAGCACGATCATCGTCGAGAAGGGCGCGTCCGCGTCGACCACCGCGCCATTCGAAGCGCTCGGCGTGACGATCGTGCGCGCGTGAGTCCAGCGGACTCTATTGCTGCTCGAGAAAGCGCTTCAGTTCAGCGAGATCGCGTCCAACCCACTGCGCGTCCGCGGCGAATTGCGCGTCGCTCATGCCTGCTGTCCGGAACAGCGTAAACAACACTTCGCAGCCTTCGCGATTCGCAATCACGCGCATCGGTATGTAGATCTCGTCGCCCTGTCCGGTGCTCACATAGTGATCGAGCACGCCATATGGATTGCGCGGCGTGAAGCGTACATCGACGGGCTTGCCGTCCGCGCTTTCGAATGTCCATTGGGCGCCTTTGCCGCGCAATGGCTTGCCCAGCCCCGACGCCCACTGCGCGAATGACAGTGGATGCTCCATGAACGCGTAGACCTCCCGCCAGTCACGCGCGATCGCCACGCTGATCGTTTTCGATTCGCTGATGCCGGCCATTGATCTCTCCGTGTTGACTGCCTGGACGGGTGTGTCTCAAGTTTCACGCGCGTCGTGCCGATATGAGATAGAGCGGTTTTATGACGCGTGGTTTAAAAGACAGTCGATAGGGTAGGGATCTACCCGCAAACCACCGAAAATTACCGCGATTAAACATTTTGTATCAGAGTGTTCGCACGCCGCGTTTTCCGGTGGCTGCACTTTACAATGCGGCTTTGATTAAGAAGGCTATTCCGACCCCTTTAGCGGAAGATCGCATCAGATGTGACGCGGCTCCCAGCAGGATGACGGAATGGTCCCGGCATGGCGCCGGACGGTTGAGGCCGCAACGAGGCGGCATGCTGCACGCCTCCGTGGGTGTCTTTCGACATCCGCTGATTGGGCGAGCCGCGCGCCTTCGGTCATTGAACGAATCATGCGGGAGAGCATATGTCGAAGAATGGATTCGACAGGACCTGGGCCAGTTTCGCGAGCTTCACGCTCGCCTTGATGTTGGGCGCCTGCGCGCACGTCGGCGATCAGGACGCGAACAAGAACGACGCGGCATCGGTCGCGCAGACGGCAGCCGATCCGGCGCCTGCAGCGCCTGCGCCCCAGATGGTGGCGCAGCCGGTTCCGCCCGTCGTCTATAAGGTGCGTCGCGGCGATTCGCTGGCGCGGATCGCGCGCAGCCATAACGTGACTGTCAAACAAGTCCTCGCGTGGAATCATCTGAAGCCGTCATCTCGCTTGCATATCGGGCAGGCGCTGAAGGTATCGTCGCCGGATGCGGTGAAGATGGTCGCTGCTCCGGCTGCTCCTGTGGGTCCGGCTGCGGCGCAGGGCGCGACACCGCCCGGCGCAAATAGCGCCGCAGCGGCTTCGAACGGTGCGTCGAGCGCCACGGTGAGCAGCGCAGCGGCCGGCAACACGAGCGGCAGTTCGAGCACGACGGCATCGGCGCCCGCCGCAGGTGCCCCCGCGCCGAGCGCCGCCGACGCCCGTGAAGTCAACGCCGAACTGGCGCGTCACGCGAAGGGCGTGGCGCTGATCTGGCCGGCGCAAGGTAATGTGGTCGAAGGCTTTCAGGCTGGCGAGACACGCGGCATCGAAATCGGCGGCAAGCCGGGCGACCCGATCCGCGCCGCGGCCGACGGCAAGGTCATGTACGCCGGCATGGGGCTCAACGAGTACGGCAGTCTCATCATCGTGCAGCACAACAAGGATTTCCTGACGGCCTACGCGCATAACCGCAAGCTGCTCGTGAAGACGGGTGACATCGTGCGCAAGGGTCAGCAGATCGCCGAGATGGGCAGCGAGAACAATTCGCGCGTGTCCGTGCTGTTCGAACTGCGCCGCGACGGCAAGCCCATCGATCCGATGCCGTTCCTGCCGCATCAACGCGGATAAGGCTCGCGTCGGCCTAACCCGCTGACGCTCGGTCTATCCACCGCAACACAGCGGCGACGATCGCTTCCGGCGCGTCTTCCTGCATCAGATGCCCGGCATTCTGCACCGGCTGAAAACGCGCGTGCGGAATAACGCTGGCCAGATGCCGCCCGCGTTCGATGGGAATCCACTGATCCTCTTCGCCCCATAGAATCTGCGTGCGGCAGCGTATCTGCGGATAGCGCGCTTCGACCTCATCGGTGTAGCGCTGGTCCATTTGCGCGATCTGTCGATAGAACGCCGGTTGTCCCACGTCGCCTAGCCACGGCATGGCATAGGGCGCAAGCTCTTCGTCAGTGAGGGTCCTTGTGACCGCGCCGCGCAGGTACGCTTTGACGACGGCTTCATGGATATACGCGGGTACCCCGTCAAAAGCCGCCGCATGTTCGCGCACATGCCGCACGAACGGCGAGCCCCATGGCGCGACCGCGACGGGATCGATCAGCGTAAGGCTTTTGTAGTCGCAACCGTCGATCAGGTGCGCGCGCAGTGCCGTCGCCCCGCCGAAGTCATGTGCGACGACATCGGGCGCAGCGAGTCCCCAGTGTTCGAGCAGTGCAGCAAGCAAGCCGTTCTGCACGCCGAGCGACACATCCCCGCCTTCGCGCTTCTCCGATTGCCCATAGCCGAGCAGATCGTACACATGAACCTTGCGGTCAGGGGCGAGATGCGGCGCGATCCGGTGCCATACCCATGACGAAAACGGCGTGCCGTGTATCAGCACAATGGGCGGACCATCGCCGAAGACCCGATAACGAACGGTTTGATCGCGATACGTGAACTGCTGATCGAGCGTCCAGTGTGTCATGCGTGTTCCACTCCGTTCGATAATCGTGCGCGTGTGGTTCGTTTTTGAGTCGATAAGAGTACGGGTGCGCTGCGGCGTAGTGTGCGCTCCCGCAGATTCTCACCTTCGCGAATCTGAAGCCTGCCGGAGTCATTCTGCCGTGCCCGATTCCGCGTTCCACCGCACTTGAAGCGGACTATGCAAAGGTGAGGCAATACAGGAGCCTATGCGAGTTTCCGTTTCTCATACGTCGACTCAAATGCGAAACAAACGAGTCGATTAATCAACCCGCTTCAAGCGCTTTCAATATGGGGGCGATTTGTCCATGCGCATGCAGTATGTCGGGACTGTTCTGCAAAATTTGCCGATAATGCGGCAGGAAAAGGTTGCCTGGCAAATCTCCCGAGAAAAGAGCGGCCACAGATTCAACGGCGCCAATACGATCGGCGCTGGTTGCTTCATCATCATCGAGAATCTCGTCGACATTCGCGATCATTACCGACAACGGATTGAGCCAGCGGAAGCCCGACCCATTGATCAACACCTGCAGGAACGCGGCCGGCGTGACGGGTCCGAACTCCTTCTCATACAAGGCGCGCTCGTGATCGAGTATGGCCTTATGCAGCACGAGTAGCGGCTTGCGAATTTCGCCGAGAAACTGAATGGCGCGCTCGTCGTTGATCTTCATCGTCTAACTCCGGAAGCAGTAATGCATTGAAAGATACTTAAGCTGACTTGCCTCTAAGGCATGGAAGAAAATGCGTATTTCGAATGAAACATTCAATGAACTGCCCAGAGCCGACGCAAAAGAGCAAGCGCAAAATAAACGTTTCGTCGTCTGCCTTCCACATCAGAAACCATGCCGGTTGCTTTTTTATAGGCAACTGAACGATGCTATGCTGGCGACGCCCATTATGACCATTCGCTGAACATGGCAGTCTGTCTGCGTGACGGTGTCCGCTAGTGGAAGCAGCGTCTTCCCGTCAAATCCTACGCACACGTCATCAACCTCTCGGACATGCAAGACGAACACACGGCAACCTTGCTCGACTATTACACGCGACATCAGACTTCTGTGCAATGGCGCGGCTTTCTCACCGCACTCGCCGAAGAGTTCGAGACGCAGATCGACACGTCACAGTTGCGCATGCTGATGTCGCGCATTGGCGCGCGCTTCGCTGCAAAGCACCCGGCGGGCGAGTGCACGACGCTCGACGATCTCGCGGCGTTTCTCAACAGCATCTGGTCCGGGCTCGACTGGGGCTTCGTCCGCCTTGCCGAACGCGACGACTATCTGTCCATCGAACATTCCTGCGCGCCGCTTGCCGCATTCGGCGAACGGGCCGCGCCCTGGGTTTCCGCATTTCTCGAAGGCGCGTATCAGCACTGGCTGCACGAACTGGGCGCGGGCTCGCTGGCACTGCAGGAATATCGAGGCGTCAACGCGCACACATGCGAATTCAGACTGTTGAAAGCGCCCTGACTAAACTTGAGTCCAACGACGACGTTAACCATATAGTGAAACAGCGGGTGGGCAGCGAACGCTGTCGCAGTACAGGGATGCGCAGGACAAGCACAGGAAACATCATGAGCGTTTCAGACGACGTCGGTAATCTGTTCCGGCGCTTCGGCGGCGACGCCGGGCAATATCAGGAGGTGACGCGGGACGACGACGCGAAGCATGCCGCGCTGCGCTGGCCGTTGCTGAACGCGCTCGACATCGCGCACACCACGCCCGTGCCGGACGCGGGCCGTCCCGTGTCGCCGGCGGCACGCGTCGAGCCGGCAGCTCAGGCGTCGCCCGCAACCGCGGCGCAACCGGCCGCCGCGCCCGCCCGCTCCGAATCCACTGGACCGGCGCGCCCGCCGCTGTTCGCGCGCGGCCATCGCCACGCGTCGATGCCGCCGCCCGTCGCTCCCGCGCAAATGGGCGCGAACCGCTTCAGCGCGCCGCCCTCCGTCGCCGCTGCCGTGGACCGCGGCAATGCCGCCGCCAACGCGCCAGGCACGTCGGCTGTGCCCGCTGCTCAGGCACACGCAGCCGTCCCGCCTGCACCCACCGTCGACGCCGCGCCGTCAACGAAACCGGCGTCGCCCGATGCCGTGCCACGGCGTGAAGCACAACCCGTCCAGGCCGCCCCTTTTTTCGCGCGCCATCAAACGTTTGCTCGTGCCCCATTTGAAAATCCCCCGCTGGAACCGGCGCCCGCCAGGCCGCCGGCTACCTCGCAACCGCAGGGCGGTTCGATCCTCTCGGGGCTATTCGGCGGCACGAATGCATCCCAGCCGGCGACACCCGCCAATGCGCCGTCGAAAGACCTGTCATCGCTCTTCGCCCGCCTGTCGCATGGATCGGCGGCGCCTGGTCGTTCGTTGCGCGACACCTTCAGAGCGCGCTTCAAGGCGGATGGTGACGCATGAGAGTCGTTTCGGTTGTTTCGGCTAAAGGCGGTGTCGGCAAGACGACGCTCGCCGCGAATCTCGCCTCGGTGCTGGGCTCGAACGGACGCCGTGTGATTGCCGTCGACTTCGATCCGCAAAACGCGCTGCGTCTGCACTTCGGCATTCCCATCGACAACTACGACGGCGTCTCCCGCGCGACGCTCGCGGGCGCATCGTGGCGCACGGTGATGTTCGACGGCATCGACGGCATTACGGCGCTGCCGCATGGCGCGCTGAACGAAGACGACCGGCGCGTGTTCGAAGCGCAACTCGACGCCGATCCGTATCTGATCCGCGCATCGCTCGAAGCGCTCGCGCTCGATGCCGACGACATCGTGCTGATCGACACGCCGCCGGGCGCGACGGCCTACACGCGCGCCGCGCTGCTGGCTGCGGACTTCGTGCTGAACGTCGTGATCGCCGATGCCGCTTCCTATGCGGCGATTCCGCAGATGGAGCGTCTGATCCAGACCTATGCGTTGCCGCGTCAGGACTTCCTCGGCTACGGCTACGTGATCAACCAGGTCGACCAGAGCCGCAGTCTGACGAAAGACGTCGTCAAGGTGTTGCGCGATGCACTCGACGATCATCTGTTCCCCGGCGTGATTCATCTCGACCAGGGCGTGAGCGAATCGCTTGCGTACGACACGACCGTGATCCACTACGATCCGCACAGCCAGGCGGCCGCCGACCTGCGCGCCTGCGGCGACTGGCTGGGCACGCGCCTGAACGGTCAGGCCCGGCTGCCGAGGAACGCTGCATGAGCACCGCCCCCGAAGACATTCTCGACGCCGCCGACAACGCGGCGCCGCGCCGCTCGCGTTTCGATCGCCTCGCTTCGCATCTGATCGACGGACGCATTCTGGGCAGCAAGCCCGTTACGATCCTGCTCGTACTGTTCGCGCTGGCGGCGCTGTTCTTCGTGTTCACGGTGCCGCTCGCGTTCGGCGAGCAACTCACGTTTGCGATCTGCTGCTTTGTCTGCGCGCTGCTGTTTCGCCGCGCGCAAGGGCACTATGCGACGCTCGTGATGATCATGCTGTCGGTGATCGCGACGGGCCGCTACATGTACTGGCGTCTGACGGAGACGACCTACTGGGAACGGCCGCTCGACGCCGTATGGGGTTTGCTGCTGGTGTCGGCGGAAGTGTATGCGGCGCTCGTGCTGATGCTCGGATACTTCCAGACCGCGTGGCCGCTCAGGCGCAAGCCGATGCCGCTGCCTCTGGACCGCAGCGCCTGGCCGACCGTCGATATTTTCATTCCCACTTACAACGAGCCGTTGTCGGTGGTGAAGCCGACCGTCTACGCGGCGATCGCGCTCGACTATCCGAAAGACAAGCTGTCCATTCACGTGCTCGACGACGGCCGCCGCCCCGAGTTCAAGGCGTTCTGCGAGGAAGTGGGCGTGGCGTGGACGATCCGCTCGCACAACCGCCACGCGAAGGCGGGCAACATCAACGAGGCGCTGAAGATCACCGACGGCGAATACTTCGCAATCTTCGACTGCGATCACATTCCGACGCGCTCCTTCCTGCAAGTGGGCCTCGGCTGGTTCCTGCGCGACAGGAAGCTGTCGATGCTGCAGACGCCGCACCATTTCTTCTCCGCCGATCCGTTCGAGAAAAACCTCGGCACGTTCCGCAAGGTGCCGAACGAAGGCGAGCTGTTCTACGGTCTCGTGCAGGACGGCAACGACCTGTGGAACGCGACGTTCTTCTGCGGCTCGTGCGCGCTCCTGCGCCGCACGATGGTCGAGGAAATCGGCGGCATCGCCGTCGAGACCGTGACGGAGGACGCGCACACGGCGCTCAAGCTGCACCGCAAGGGCTACACGACCGCGTACCTGTCGATCCCGCAGGCCGCGGGCCTGGCGACGGAAAGCCTGGGCGGCCACATCGGCCAGCGCATCCGCTGGGCGCGCGGCATGACGCAGATTTTCCGGATCGACAATCCGCTCACGGGGCGCGGCCTGTCGTTCGGCCAGCGGCTGTGCTATCTGAACGCGATGATGCACTTCTTCTACGGCATTCCGCGTCTGGTGTTCCTCACCGCGCCGCTGTCGTTCCTGTTCTTCAACGCGCACATCATCCAGGCGGCGGCGGGCACGATCGCGATCTTCGCGTTGCCGCACATGTTCCACGCGAACATCACGAACTCGCGGATGCAGCAGAAGTTTCGCCATTCGTTCTGGTCCGAAGTCTATGAATCGGTGCTCGCGTCGTACATCACGGCGCCGACGCTGCTCGCGCTGATCAACCCGAAGCTCGGCAAGTTCAACGTGACGGCGAAGGGCGGGCGCATCGACGAGCAATACTTCGACTGGGGCATCTCACGCCCGTATCTGATTCTGCTGGCGCTGAACCTGCTCGGTTTCATCACCGGCTGCGTGCATATCGCGCTCAACGCCAGTTCGCACAGCGAAGTGCAGACGACGGTGCTGAACCTGGCATGGACGGGCTACAACATGCTGATCCTCGGCGCGAGCGTCGCGGCGGCGCGCGAGCAGCGTCAGGTGCGCTCGACGCATCGCGTGGCGATGCGCATTCCGGCGTCGCTGCGCTTCTCGACGGGCCGCACGCTCGTGTGCGAAACCGTCGATTACGCGGAAGGCGGCGTCGCGCTGCAACTGCCTGCCGCGATCCAGGTGCCGTTGCACGAGAGCGTGGTGGTGTCGCTGTTTCGCGGCCACGAAGAGTTCGTGTTTCCCGCCGACGTCACCTACTCGGTGCCGGGCCGCGTCGGCCTGAAGTTCGCGCCGATGACGCGCGAGCAGGAACTCGACTTCGTGCAGAGCACGTTCGCGCGCGCCGACGCCTGGACCGGCTGGGCGGAAGGGCGCGAAGTCGATACGCCGCTCAGGAGCCTGTCGCATGTGATGCGGGTTGGCGTGGGCGGTATCGGCGGGCTGTTCGAACATCTGTACGCCGACCTGCGCACATGGAGCGGCAGACGCAAGACGGCAGCAAACGAGACGAAGAACGGAAAATAAGTATGGGGATCTTGCGATACGACGACGCCTGTTCAGCGGCGAAGAGAGCGGGTTTGCGTCGAGCCGCGCATTCGCTGACGCGCAACGGCTTGCGCTTGCCGCTGCGCGCGACGCTGGCCGCGACGCTGTTCGCGCTGCTGTTCGTGACTACCGTGCCCACTGTGCAGGCCGCATCCGATGCAGCGCCGTCCGCCTCACCGGGCGCGATGCCCGCCACGCGCGCCGAACTGGCGGCGAAGCCGGGAACGACCCCCGCCACGACGCCGCTCGTGCCGTCCGCGCCCGCCAGCAACGGCTTGCCGCCGCTGCCTTCCGCGAAGCCCGTCGATTCGCGCGCCGGGCTGCAGCCCGCGTTCGCCGAGCCGGCGCCGCAACCCTTTGCCGTCGTGCGCGGCGGCCGCGACACGATGCCGACCACGGCCGACAACGGCACGGCCGTATCGGGCGGACGCCGTCAGACCTTCACGTTCGCCCAACTCGGCGCGCTCGATCCGCTGCAACTACGCGGCGTCGACGGCCAGAACGGCGTGCCGTTCTCGGTGCGCGCCGATGAAGTCGTGACGGGCGCGAACCTGCATCTGATCTATAGCTATTCGCCGTCGCTGCTCTCGAACCTGTCGCATCTCAAAGTGCTCGTGAACGGCGAAGTCGCCGCGACCCTGCCGCTGCCGCGCGAGCAGGCGGGCACGCTGCTCGCGCGCGACATTCCGCTCGAACCGCGGCTGATCACCGAGTTCAATCACCTGAACGTCCAGCTGATCGGCCACTACACGCAGGGCTGTGAAGACCCGGCGAGCAGCGCGCTATGGGCGACCGTCAGCAACGCAAGCACGCTCGATCTCACCTTCGCGTCGCTCGCAGCCAAGCCTGATCTCGGCGCGCTGCCGCTGCCGTTCTTCGACCGGCGCGACATCCGCCGCCTCGAACTGCCGTTCGTGTTCTCCGCCAGACCTTCGCCGCAAGCGCTCGAAGCGGCGGGCGCGGTCGCGTCGTGGTTCGGCTCGCTGGCCGGCTATCGCGGCGCGCTGTTTCCCGCGCAACTCGACAACGCGCCGCTGGCGGGTAACGCGGTCGTGTTCGCGACCAACGACGAACGGCCCGCAGGCGTGACGCTGCCCACCATCAACGGCCCGATGCTCGCGGTCGTCGATCGCGAAGCGCCCGCGCACGGCAAGCTGCTGCTCGTGCTGGGCCGCGACGCGCGCGAGCTGAAGATCGCCGCTAACGCGCTGTCGCTCGGCGAGGCGGCCCTGTCGGGCACCGTGCAGACCATCACGCATGTCGACGCGCCGCGCGCGCGTCAGCCGTACGACGCGCCCGGCTGGCTGCCGACCGATCGCCCCGTGCGCTTCGGCGAACTGGCCGTGCCGAAGGACCTGTCCGTGCGCGGCTATAACGGCGACGTCGTGCGTGTGGATCTGCGCATTGCGCCCGATCTGTTCACGTGGCGCACGAAGGGCGTGCCCATCGACCTGCGCTATCGCTTCACCGTGCGCCCCGCGCCGGACCGCTCGACGCTCAACATCAGCGTCAACAACAACTTCGTGCAGGCGCTGCGGATTCCCGCGCAGTCGTCGTCGATGCTCGATCTCGGCCGCTATCTGAACCGGATGCTGCCCGACCACACGGCGCCCGCATCGAAAGAAATCTACATTCCGCCGCATCTGCTCGCGTCCCAGGCGCAATTGCGCTTCCACTTCTACTACGACATGCCGAAGACGGGCGAATGCCAGGGGCAGGTGCTCGACAACGTGCGCGGCGAGATCGATCCCGATTCGACCATCGACCTGTCGTCGTTCCCGCACTACATGGCGCTGCCCGATCTGGCCGCGTTCGCGAACAGCGGCTGGCCGTTCACGAAGCTTGCCGACCTGTCGCAGACGGCTGTGATCCTGCCCGTCAACGCGAACCCGAGCGACTACAGCTTGTATCTGACGGTGATGGGCCGCATGGGCGCGTCGACGGCGTATCCCGTCACGGCCGTGACCGTCGCGACGTCCGCCGACGTGCAGCGTCTCGCCGACAAGGACCTGCTCGTGATCGGCGCGCCCGGCCAGCAGCCGTTGCTGACCAGCTGGGAAGCGAACATGCCGTTCTCCGCCGCCGACGACTCGCGCCGCATGCAGTTCTCGAACGTGTCGTTCCGCATCGCTAACTGGTGGCACGGCGATCGCGGCGGCGTGCGCACCGCGGGGCGCGCGGATCTGTCGCTGGTGAGTTCGTCGGGCGATGCGATCATCACCGGCTTCCAGTCGCCGCTAGAAAAAGGCCGCAGCGTGGTCGCGCTGATCTCGGCGCCCGGCCAGTCCGACACCGATCTGACCAACGCGCTGCTCGACGCCGATCTCGTCCAGTCGATCCAGGGCGGCTTGACCGTGGTGCGCGGCAGGACGCTCGAAGTCGTGTCGAACGGCGACGTGTATTACGTCGGCCATCTGTCGCCCATCGAGTACATGCGCTGGGCGTTGTCCGTGCATCCGCTGCTGTTGCTGCTCGCCGGGCTGATCGCGGCGCTGATCATCGCGGCCGTGTTCTACCGGTTGTTGCGCGCGGTCGCTGCGCGCCGGCTGAAGGATTGACATGGGGGCATCGTTCTTCTCACGCCCGTTGCGCGCCGCGCTCGCGTGCGCGGGCGTCATGGTCGGCATGTTGGGCGAGGCGCATGCCGCGGCGTGCGACGACTGGTCAGCGTATCGCGCGTTCGTGTCGCGTTTCGTGCAGCAGGACGGGCGCGTCGTCGATTTCTCGACGCCCACGCTGCAGACCACGTCGGAGGGCCAGTCGTACGGCATGTTCTTCGCGCTCGTCGCGAACGACCGCGCGACCTTCGAGCGCGTGCTGCGCTGGACGCGCGCGAACCTCTCGGCGGGACGTTTCGACGGCGACGACGTGAAGCTGCCTGCATGGCAATGGGGCAAGAAACCGGATGGCTCGTACGGCGTGCTCGACCCGAACTCGGCGGCGGACTCGGACCTGTGGATCGCCTACGATCTGTTCGAGGCGGGCCGTCTGTGGCATGAGCCGGCGTATACGAAGCTCGCGTATGCGCTCGTCACGCAGATCGAGAGGCAGGAAGTCGCCGATCTGCGCGGCCTCGGTCCGATGCTGCTGCCCGGTCCGCAAGGTTTCCGCAACGGCAACACGACGCGCCTGAATCCAGGCTACCTGCCGTTGCCGCTGCTGCGCGCGCTCGCCGCGCAGTCGCCCAACGGTCCGTGGGCGCGCGTCGCGGACAATGCTTTCAAGCTCGTCAAGACCACTGCGCCGCTCGGCTTCGCGCCGGACTGGGCCGCTTATCGTGACGGGCAATTCATCGTCGATCCGCAAAAGGGCGATGTGGGCAGCTACGATGCGATTCGCGTCTATCTGTGGGCGGGTTTGACCGCGCCTGCCGATCCGCTCGCCAGGCCGTGGCTCGCCGCATTGCACGGCATGCGCGACCGGATCGCGCAGACGGGCGTGCCGCCCGAGAAGATCGCGACGACCACGGGCAACGCGACCGGGGAAGGCCCGATCGGTTTCTGGGGCGCGCTGTTGCCGTATTTCCGCGCGTTCGGCGACACGCGCGCAGCGGGGCTCGCGCAAACGCATCTGGCCGCGCTCGCCACGCCGACACCCGCGCCTGCACCAGGCGCAGGCCAGGCCACGCAAAACCAGCCTGTCTATTACGACGAGGTGTTGATGCTCTTCGGTACAGGGTCGGCAGACGGCCGCTACCGCTTCGATGAAAACGGCCGTCTCGTGCCGCGTTGGGAGAACACATGCCAATCCGCCAACGCGCGCTCGTAATCGGCGTCGCGCTCACGCTCGGCGCGGGCGCGGCGGCGTCGGCATTCGCGCAGGCGCAGACGAACGATCCGATGAACGTCCTGATCGATCAGGGCAAGTACTGGCAGTCGCACAAGCGCGGCGACCTCGCCGAGCAGGCGTGGCTCAAGGTCTTGCGCATCGATCCGAAGCAGGCCGACGCACTGTACGGCATGGGCATCGTGATGGCCGACCGCAAGGACGGCGCGGGTGCGCAGCAGTATCTGGCGCGCCTGCGCCAGGCCGCGCCGAACTATCCGGACATCGACGAACTCGCGCGGCGTCTCGGGCAGTCGAGTCCCACGGACCAGGCCGTCAACGACGCGCGGCGTCTCGCGCAGGCCGGGCAGCAGGCGTCGGCGGCGCAGGCCTACCGGCAGGCGCTCGGCACGAAGCCGACCAATCCGCAGCTCGCACTGGAGTATTACCAGACGCTCGGTTCGTCGCCGCAAGGCTGGGAAGAGGCACGCCGCGGGCTGGAGCAACTGGCGCGCGAACATCCCGACGATCCGCGCTTCGCGCTCGCCTATGCGCAGCATCTGACGTATCGCGAAGCGAATCGGCGCGAGGGCATCGGGCAGCTTGCGCAGTTATCGAAGGATTCCGTTGTCGGCGCGCAGGCGAAGGCGGCCTGGCGCCAGGCGCTGTTGTGGCTCGGCGTGCGTGCCTCCGATGCGCCGCTTTTTCAGGCGTATCTGTCCACTGTTCCCGACGATGCCGCCGTCAAGGCGCGTGCCGATTCGATTGCGGAACAGGACCGGCGCGCAAGCGAGCGCGCGCAGCAGAACGCGGGCGCCGACGCGCGCGGCCGCACCATCGCCGAAGGCTTCACGGCGCTCGATCGCGGCGACCTCGTGACGGCGAAGGCGCGCTTCACGTCGGTGCTCGCCAGTGCGCCGAACGACGGCGACGCGCTCGGCGGCATGGGTGTCGCGTTGCTCAAGCAGGAGCAGTTCGCGCAGGCCCGCGACTATCTGCTGCGCGCATCGCAGGCGGGCGGCGCGGCGCGCTGGCGCGAGGCGCTCAATAGCGCGACGTACTGGATGTACACCAGCGAGGGCCTTGGCGAGCAGAGCAACGGCAATCTCGCGCAAGCGAAGGCGTCGTTCGAGAAAGCGATTGCCGTGAGTCCCGGCGATGTCACGGCGCAAACCGCGCTGGGCGATCTGCTGATGCAAAGCGGCGACCCGCGCGGCGCGGAAGCGGCGTTCCGGATGGCGTTGCGCCGCCAGGCCGACAACCCCGATGCGATACGCGGCCTCGTCGGCGCGCTTGCCGCACAGGGGCGCGGCGACGAAGCGCTCAGCTTCGCGAACCAGTTGACGGATGAGCAGCGCAAGAAAGTGGGCGGCGCGGACCGTCTGCGCGGCGAGGCGCAAGCGGCGCAGGCACGTGCCGCCGAAGCGCGCGGCGATCTGGGCAATGCGCGCAGCCTGTTCGAAGACGCGCTGCTGAGCAATCCCGACGATCCGTGGCTGAGGCTCGACCTCGCACGCATCTACGCGAAGCAGGGCGCGTATGCGAATGCGAAAAGCATCATGGATGGCTTGATCGCGTTGCATCCGGACATGCCCGATGCGTTCTATGCCAGCGCGCTGCTCGCGGCCGACATGCAGGACTGGCGCTATGGACTGTCGCAACTCGAACGCATTCCGCTCAACAAACGCACCGATGCAATGGCGGTGCTGCAGCATCGGCTGTGGGTTCATCAGCAGTGCGACGAAGCCGTGGCGCTGGCGAAGAGCGGGCGCGTCGCGCAGGCGCGCGGCTTGCTGCAGAACGCGGAGCCCATCGCGGGCACGAATGCCGAACTGATCGGCGCGATCGCGTCGGCCTATGTGAATACGGGCGATACGCCGCGTGCGCTGATGATGGTGCGCAGCGCCGTGGCGCGTTCGCCGAACGATCCAGGGCTGCTGCTCACCGACGCGGGCATTCTGCTGAACGCGGGCCAGGACATCGAACTGGGCGAGGTGATGCGGCGGCTTGCGTCGATGCAATTGACGGGGCAGCAGCGCAGCGACTTCGAGAAGATCAACGTGGCGATCGTCGTGCGGCGCACGGACGCGCTGCGTCAGGCGAACGACCTGGCGAGCGCGTATGACGTGCTGTCGCCGTGGCTTGCCGCGCGGCCGAACGATCCGGACATTCTGGCGGCGCTCGCGCGTCTGTACACCGCGAACAACGACAACGCGAATGCCCTCGCGACCTATCGCCTGGCGCTCGCCCAGAATCCGACCGACATGGGCTTGCTGCTGAACGCGGCGGGCGCGGCGACGCAGATTCGCAAGTTCGATTTCGCTGAATCGACGTTGCAGCGGGCGTTGCGCATCGCGCCGAACAATCCGGATGCGCTCGCTGCGATGGGCCGCATGTATCGTGCGCAGGGCAGGAACAGCCTGGCCGCGCAGTATTTCCAGCGTGCGCTGATTGCGCAGAACGCGCCGCTCGCGCGTCCCGGCGCGACGGCCGCGGGCGCCAATGGACAGCCCGTGCCGAGCGGCTGGGATGTGCCGTTGCGCCCGAGAGGGCCGATTCCGTTGCCTGGCACGAATCCTTTTGCGAACCGGGCGTCGGCGGATACGTCGAACAGTGTGCCGTTTCCCGCGCAGAATACCGGTCTCACGACCCAACCGTCTCCGATGTCAGCCATGCCTGCCTACATTCCGCCGACGCAGCCGGTCACCGCGCCTTATGCGCCGTACGTCGCGCCGCAGCCGCAGCCGGCCTCGCAGATCAACTCGCTGGAGACGCTCGCGCCGCAAGCCGCGGCGACGGGCAACCCGACACCCGGCGCGGACGGCTACGGCCCCGATCAATACGGCTCGTCGCAGTCGGGCGGTGGGCTCGCGCCGGGCCAGGCGTATCCGGCGCAAGGCTATGCACAGCCTTATCAGCAGCCTTATCAGCAGCCGTATCCGCAGGGTTATCAGCAGCCGGCGCCCGCGCAGCAGTATCAGCAGCCGGCGTATGCCCAGCCAAACGATGCGTACGCAAGCACGCCGTGGCCGATGTCGCCGCAGGCGCAGGCCGCCGCTCAGGCCCAGGCGGCACAGGGAATGAACGCGCAGCCGGTTTCGAAGAAGCGCACGACGAAGAATGCGCGTGCGACGAACGGCAATGCGGCGTATGCGCAGCAGCAGGGCGGGTATCCGTCGGGCGGCGCTCCGCAACAGGGTTATGCGCAGCCGTATCCACAACAGCAGGCTTATCAGCAGCAGCCGTATCCACAACAGCCGTATCCACAACAGCCGTATCCCCAGCAGCGCACGTACGCCCAGCAGCCGTACCCGCAGCAGCAGTCGTATCAGCAGCCTTACCAGCCGCAACCGCCGCAGCAGGCATATGCGCAGCAGGCCTACACGAATCAGGGCTACGGTCTTGTGCCGTACGTCCCGCAGCCGCCCGCGCCTTATCCGATGCGTAACACGCAGATGCAGGACGAGCAGACCCGGCAATATCCGCAGCCGGCGCAACTGCAGCCGTTGACCGTCGAGGAAGAACTCGCGCAGATCAACCGCGAGCAGACCAGCACGGTGAGCGGCGGGATCCAGTTCCGCAATCGCGACGGCGAAAACGGCCTGTCGAATCTGACCGATATCGAAGCGCCGCTGCAAGGCCGCATCCGCGCGGGCGACGGCCACGTGACCATCGAGGTCACGCCCGTCACGCTCGATGCGGGGACGCCGGCCAACAGCGTGAATACGCTGGCGCGTTTCGGTTCGGCCCAGGCGTTCGGCACCAGTACGGTGCTGCCCGGCTCGCAGACGGCGAGTGGCGTGGGTGCGGACGTCGGCTATGAGTGGCGCGGTCTGAAGGCAGATATCGGGGCGACGCCGTGGGGTTTCCGCGAGCAGAACATCGTGGGCGGACTGCAGTATCGCGGCAACATCACCGACAAGGTGTCGTACAAGCTGACGGGCGCGCGCCGCGCGGTCACCGACAGTCTCGTGTCCTACGCGGGCGCGCACGATACGGCGATGGACCTCGACTGGGGCGGCGTCACGTCGAACGGATTGCGTGGCGATCTCGGCTGGGACGACGGCACGAACGGCCTTTACGCGAATGCGTCGTGGGACTATCTGACGGGCCGGAATGTCGCGTCGAACAACTCCGTGAAAGGCGGGGGCGGTGTTTATACGCGGCTCGTGAAAGACGCGGACCAGACGTTGACGGTCGGCGTCAATGCGACGCTGATGCACTATGACAAGAACCTGTCGTACTTCACGTTCGGCCAGGGCGGGTATTTCAGCCCGCAGCAATATGCGATTCTGAATCTGCCGATCGAATACACCGGTCGAAACGGGCCGTTCACCTACGATCTGAAAGCGTCGATCGGCGTGCAGCATTATCGTCAGGATGCGTCCGACTACTTCCCGACCAACAGTACCTATCAGCGCGCGGCAGCCAACGCCGCCAAGGTGGCGAACGCGGCAGCGGGCTCGACGGTCGTCGATCCGGACGCCGTCTATCCTGGCCAGAGCAAGACGGGCGTGTCCTACTCGATCGATGCCGTCGGCGAGTACCAGCTCGCGCCGCAACTCGCGGTGGGCGCGGCGGCTTCGTTCGGCAACGCCTATCAGTACCGCGAGTTCGTCGCGGCCGTCTATGTGCGATATGCATTCACGAAGCAGACGGGCCTGAGCATGTTCCCGCCGTCGCCCGTACGGTCGTCGTACCTTCCTGTGAACGACTGAGCGCGTTCTCCGAAGACGCAACGCGGTGAGCCGTGTTGCGTCTCTCCACTCCTTACCGCAAGCATGCCTGCAGCCGTCCGCGATTGTCGCCGACAGCTGCAGGCACTTCGCACGCACGTTTTTTTACCTCCCACTACAATCGACCGACCCGATCCCTGAATGTGCATGCGTAACAGATCGACGCAGCGCGTATGCGCTCGCCGGACGCGCGTGATTAGCGCGCCACGTCTAACAAAGTGCGGTTGTCGAGCGGATTTTGTTGGGCGTCGCGGATAAACAAAAACTCCCCACTTACGGATACGCTCATGGCAACGCTGAACATCAACGGCCAGTCTCATACCATCGACGCGCCGCCCGACATGCCCGTGCTCTGGGCGCTGCGCGATATCGTCGGTCTCACGGGAACGAAGTTCGGCTGCGGCATCGCGCAATGCGGCGCCTGCACCGTGCATCTGGATGGCGTTGCCGTGCGCTCGTGCGTGCTGCCCATCGCAGCTGTCGGCGACAAGAAGATCACGACCATCGAAGCCGTCGGCGACACGCCCGCGGGCAAGAAAGTGCAGGCGGCGTGGCGGCATCTCGACGTCGTGCAATGCGGCTATTGTCAGTCCGGGCAGGTGATGCAGGCGGCGTCGCTGCTCGCGCAGAACCCGAACCCGAGCGATGCCGATATCGACGCGGCGATGGCAGGCAACATTTGCCGCTGCGGCACGTACAACCGCATTCGCGCTGCTGTGAAGCAGGCAGCGAAGGAGGCGTGACATGTCGCAGGGACTGCTCGATGCACAAAACGGCAAGCCGCGCGACGACGATGCTGCGCGAGTCACACGCCGTACGTTTCTGAAATTCAGCGCGAGTGTCGCCGCGACGGCGGGCGGCGGCCTGATGCTGGGCTTCAGCATGCCTGCTCAAAGCCAGGGCGATGTGCGCAAGTCCGTGATCGGCGGCGATGGTGTCGAGACGCCGCAAAGCGGCGTGCTGGCGCCGAACGCTTTCGTGCAGATCGACACGGCGGGCAAGGTCACGCTGATCATCCCGAAGGTCGAGATGGGGCAAGGCGTGTACACGTCGATTCCGATGCTGATTGCGGAAGAGCTCGAAGTGCCGCTAGACAGCGTAACGATCGACCATGCGCCGCCCGACGAATCGCGCTTCACGGACCCGCTGCTCGGCGGCCAGCTGACGGGCGGCTCGACGTCGATCCGCTATGCATGGGAACCGATGCGGCGCGCGGGTGCGACCACGCGCGTGCTGCTGATCAACGCGGCCGCGCAGCAATGGCAGGTCGACCCGGCGTCGTGCCATGCCGAGAACGGCCAGGTGATTCACGCGGACACGAAGCGCAGCATTGCCTACGGCCAACTCGTCGATGCCGCCGCGAAGCTGCCCGTGCCGCAGAACGTGCCGCTGAAGAACCCAAAAGACTTCAAGCTGATCGGCACGCAGGCGAAGCGCCTCGATTCGCCGGAGAAGGTGGACGGCAGCGCGATGTTCGGCCTCGACGTGCGTCTGCCCGACATGGTCTATGCGGCCATCGTCAATTGCCCGGTGTTCGGCGGGACGCTTGCCAGCGTCGACGATACGGCCGCGAAGAAAATTCCCGGCGTGCGGCAGATTGTGAAGATCGACAACGGCGTTGCCGTGATCGGCGATCACACGTGGGCTGCGAAACGCGGCGCATCGGCGTTGAAGATTACATGGAACGAAGGCGCGGGCGCAGCCGTGTCGATGAAGACGATCGTCGACGACATGGAGAAGGCGTCGCAGAACAACGGTGCGGTCGCGCGCAAGGACGGCGACGTGAACAACGCGTTCTCGCAGGCGAAGACACGCGTCGATGCCGTCTATCAACAGCCATTCCTCGCGCACGCAACGATGGAACCCGTCAACTGCACGGTTCACGTGAAGCCCGATAGCTGCGACATCTGGGTCGGCACGCAGGTGCCGACGCGGGCGCGCGATGCGGGCGCGAAGGTGACGGGGCTGTCGCCGGACAAGATCGTCGTGCACAACTTTCTGCTTGGCGGCGGCTTCGGACGTAGGCTCGAATTCGACATGGTCACGCAGGCGGTGAAAGTGGCAAAGCAGCTGAACGTGCCCGTGAAGGTGACGTGGACGCGCGAGGAAGACATCCAGCACGACATGTATCGCCCGTACTACTACGACAAGATCTCTGCGGGGCTCGACGCGAACGGCAAGCCGATTGCGTGGCAGCATCGCATCGTCGGTTCGTCGATTCTGGCGCGGTTCGCGCCGCCCGCCGTGAAGAACGGCGTCGACCCCGATGCCGTCGAAGTGGCTGCCGATCTGCCGTACGACCTGCCCAATCAGCTCATCGATTACGTGCGCCAGGAGCCGCACGCGATACCGACTGCGTTCTGGCGCGGCGTGGGTCCGACGCGCGGCACGTTCGTCGTGGAGAGCTTCATCGACGAACTCGCGGCACAGACGAAGACCGATCCCGTGAAGTACCGGCGCGATCTGCTCGGCAAATCGCCGCGCGCGTTGAACGTGTTGAACGTCGCGACGCAGGCGGCGGGTTGGGGCAGCACGGTGCCGAAGGGGCAGGGGCGCGGGGTGTCGGTGATGCACGCGTTCGGCAGTTTCTTTGCGATGGTGGCCGACGTCACGGTCGATCAGGGCGAGGTGCGGGTGAACCGCGTGGTGTGCGCCGTCGACTGCGGCATGGTGGTCAACCCGAACACGGTGGAGGCGCAGATTCAGGGCGGCATTATCTTTGCGATCACGGCGGCGCTGTACAGCGAGATCACGATCGATCGCGGCCGCGTGCAGCAGAGCAACTTCACGGATTACCGGATTCTGCGCATCAACGAAACGCCGACCATCGACGTGCATATCGTGAAGAGCAGCGAGGCGCCGGGCGGCATTGGCGAGCCGGGAACGGCAGCGGCGCAGCCCGCGATCGCCAACGCGATCTACGCGGCGACGGGCAAGCGGTTGCGGCAGTTGCCTGTCGGTAACCAGTTGATGAACGCGTAAGGGGCCGACGATGAAAACGACATTGAAGGCATTGGCGCTGGCTGCTGGATTGACCGTTTCGCTCGCGCTTCCCACGTTGGCTCACGCCGCCGACGACGCGCTCGTCGCACGTGGGGAATATCTGGCGAAGGCGGGCGACTGTATTGCGTGTCACTCTACGCCGCACGGCAAGCCATTCACCGGCGGCCTGAAAATGATGACGCCGATGGGCGCGATCTACTCGACCAATATCACGCCTGATCCGCAGACGGGCATTGGCCAGTACAGCGAGGACGACTTCAAGCGCGCGATGCGCGAGGGCGTTGCGAAGGATGGACACAACCTGTATCCGGCGATGCCGTATCCGTCGTACGCGAAGGTCAACGACGACGACATGCATGCGCTTTACACGTATTTCATGCATGGAGTGGCGCCCGTCAAACAGGCGAACCGCGAGCCGGATATCCAATGGCCATTGAACATGCGCTGGCCGCTGAAGTTCTGGAACATGGTCTTTCTGGAGAAGGGCGTGTACCAGGACAAGACGGGCAAGGACGTCGCATGGAATCGCGGCGCGTATCTGATTCAGGGGCTTGGGCACTGTGGTTCGTGCCATACGCCGCGGGGCATTGCGTTTCAGGAGAAGGCGCTCGATGAGAGTGGGGCGCTGTATCTGTCGGGCAGCCCGATCGACAACTGGTTTGCGTCGAACCTGACGGGCGAGCATAACGTTGGTCTGGGTCGCTGGTCCGAGGCGGATGTTGCGCAGTTTCTGAAGACGGGGGCGAATCAGCACGCGTCGGCGTTTGGTTCGATGACGGATGTGATCAACAACAGCACGCAGGCGCTGACGGATGTCGACGTTGCTGCGATGTCGCGGTATCTGAAGTCGCTGCCGGCGGCGGGCGGCTCAGGCGGGGCGGCTTATGCGTATGACGCGAAGGCGACCAAGGTTTCGCTGACGCGGCCTGCTAATGATGCTGGTGCGCGGGTTTATACCGCGTTCTGCATGCATTGTCATGGGGTGGATGGGCGTGGGTTTGCGCCTATGCTGGCGCCGCTGGCTGGGAATCCTAATGTGCTCGAGAAAAATGCTGCTTCGTTGATCAATGTCACGCTTAATGGTACGGGCGATCTCGTGATTGGTGGGGTTCCGGCTGCTTATCCTATGCCCAAGTATGGGCCTGTGCTGAATGATCAGCAGATCGCTGATGTGCTTACCTTTATTCGGGCTGGATGGAATAATGGGGCGCCTGCTGTCGGCGCTGGGGATGTGGCTAAGGTTAGGAAAGCTACGCAGTAAAAGGGCTTTTTTGTCTGCGACGCTGGGTGGTTTGCTTCGGTTTTGTGCTGGCATCCGCGTTTTGTTAGCGTGCTTCAGGCGTCGTGGTTTGGTGTATTGGCCTTTGTGCTGGCATCCGCGATTTGTTATCTCGCTTCACGCGTCGCCCCTGTGCGGGGCGGCACCTACTTTTCTTTGCCGCCGC
>NZ_JAGUUD010000052.1:0-56125 GCF_020177535.1 Paraburkholderia sp. XV
AAGAAAAGTAGGTGCCGCCCCGCACAGGGGCGACGCGTGAAGCGAGCTAACGTAAAGCGGATGCCAGCGCAAACACCGGCAAACCACCCAGCGTCGCAGACAACCAAAACCAAAAGCGGATGCCAGCGCAAAGACCAGAACACCAAACGGTATAGCCCGGCCCCACACCCGCACAATACGGAATGCCCGCCAAAAACCACCCCAACCCGCCCGCGCAGCAAAACCCCTATCCACCTTGCTCACGAACGATGAATTCGGCATACCAGTCAGGCCAGTTCTCATCATGCTGACCGGTCTTTTTCTCGTGTTCGCCATGCGCGGCGGCAGCGCGCCGCAACGCCCCTGCAAGGTCCTTCGCCGAACCGAATTTCGTATCGCCCGCCTCCACTCTGCCGGGAAGCCGTGCCGTCACTTCCTGAAAAACCCAGCCATTTCCGTCGGGGTCGCTGAACGATGCGAAAGAACCATAAGTAGCCCGTGACGGATGCGGACCGCTCAACCGTCCCACTTCACCGGCATGATGGAATACCCCACCGACGTCGTGAAAAACCTCGCTAACCTCGATACCCCGCTCCACGAGCTCCGCGCGCGCGGCCACGACATCCGACACGATAAGGTGAAGTCCCTGCACGGAGCCAGGTTCCTCCGTCGTGACGCCGGTTCCAAACAGAACCGAGCAATGCGAGCCCGGCGGTGTGAAGTGCACGACCCGAAACTGATCACCCTTCACGAGATCGACGTCGAGCCGCCAGCCCAACCTCTCGTAGAACTGCTTCGCGCGATCGACGTCCGCCACGGGAATGACCACGACCTCCAGTTTCATGTCGACCGTTCTCTGTCCAGTGCTCATGTCTAGCTCCTCATGATTGGCCAATCCAGGCGGGCAATTGCAAACAGGCAAGCTACGCGGAGAAACAGGCGGTCGGATCGAGTAAAAAGCGCGATCGACACGAATCGCGTTCCGCCTCCAGAGATTGGGTGAAGACCGCCACATGCGGGCGCTCGACGCGCCGATTCATTTCCGGAGGCGGCACATCGATTGCACCTCACACCTGAACTGCCATCCATTCAGGGAGAAAACCGCATGAAGCATAAACATATCGCCATTGGCGCGATCGTGCTGACAAGCACCCTCGCCCTCTCGCCTCTCGCAGCCGCACAAACGCAGGCCGCGTCCACAACCGCCGCCAACCCATTAGCCCAGGCCGACAAGGACTTCGTGCAGGCGGCGTCGATGTCGTCATCGACCGAGATCGATGCGGCCAAGCTGGCCACCGCAAATTCGGAAGACAAGGATGTGAAATCGTTCGCGCGCCACATGATGCTCGACCACACGAAGCTCACCGTGCAGTTGAAAATGGCGGCACCACATGGCGTGAGCGTTCCCAAGGACAACTCGGATACGTCCCTGCTCGGCTCGCTAAAAACCCTGAAGGGCAAGACTTTCGACCAGGCGTACATAGCGAAGGTCGGCGTGGAAGGCCACAAGCAAGCCGTCGCGGCGTTCGAAAAGGAGATCTCGGACGGTCAGGACGCGAAGCTGAAGAAGGCCGCCCAGGACGCACTGCCGACCATCAGGAAGCACTACCAGATGGCGCAGGATCTCGCCGCGGCGAAGGGCGTATCGCAGTAGCAGCAGTAGCGATAAAAAGGCGGCCGGCATAGGGAACGATGCCGGCCGCACGGGCGCCAGAGTTGGCCCTCCGGCTATCCGTTGCCCGCAGCAACGGAATGTCTTGCAGCGACATCGCTCAGAGCGTCGCTGCTTTCAGCACTCGTTCCTCTTCGTCGCTCGTTGCCGCGTCGCTACCGGGCGCAAGAAGATGGAGAAACGAATGGATGATCCACTTTTCCTCGTTGAGCCGGGACAGAATCCGGTCGGCTTCCGCTCTGCCCAGCGGTTCGAAACTGATCGTGATGCGCTCGAACTTGTCATACAGCACGGATGTCGTCGACGTGCCTCGCATGCAGGCACCCGCATCCGTTAGCAAACGCCAGAGAGCAGTCATATGCATATCGCCGCACGCCGATTGAACGGTGATGCGGCCGACACGCGCAGTTTCCCTCCGGATGCGGGTCATCTTTATGGTCCGAAATCCCTCATTGCGTGAGATCTGTCCGCCCGGAAGGTCGCATCAAACAGATGCGAACGCAGTTCTGGTGAATACGACTAGAAGGTTAGCGTCGGCGCGTGAGATTGTTAAGCGCGTGCGCCTGTCCGTAAGTTATGGTTATTGGACGGACGGGCGCCAGTTCGCGCCACATTGCGTGCATCCGCGCCGCCCCGGCATGCATCGCCGGCGCAATCCAACCGTCAGGCCTAACGCGCCCCCGTGCCCACCGCTTGGGAAACGGCAGCCGGACTGTCGTAGTCCTCGTCGGGCAAAGCCGCGAGTGCTTCCATCACGGTTTCATCCGCATCGTTTTCCTTGGCCGTTTTTAGAAGCGCATCCTTTCGCGCGGGATATGAAGCGCCCTTCAATGCCTTCTGTACTTCAATGAACCTCGCAGTTGACGTCGACATGTTTCTCTCCATACGGATCGGTGGAATTCCCAGTAGCGCATGCGCCATACCAAAGGTTGTCAGCGCGCGAATCCGCCGGGAATGCCGCTTGCCGCCGCAATGGTTAGACGAACTTTCGTTAAACGAACTTTCTTTCGCGCCAGTCAGCGATGCAATTCAAGGAGCAGATCATGACCATCACGACGATACGCAAGTCGGACACGGAACTTCAGGTCGAGCAGACCTTGTATGTCTTCGCGAGGAAAGAGGAGGCCGAGGCGTTCCAGCAGTGCCTCGTCAACGGCACGGTGGAAGGCTGTTATCGCGCGCATCCGCCTGTGTCGATGCGGCCCGCGCGTGCCGACGAGCGCGCCGACGACCCCAGCCGCGACAGCACGATTTCGCCGTCGCTCGGCGGCGATACGGCGATGTGACGGTGCGCGGCCGGTCAATCACGGCCAATGAACCGGGCGTCCAGAAACGGACAGAGGCCCAAATAGACGGCAATACTTCTCATCAGGCACCGGAACCGATTGGTACGCACGATCCGGACCATGCCCGGATTTCGGCGTCTGCCCGCCTTTCGCGCCGCGATCCGAACAGGTTTCGTCCGAGGCAGCCAGGTGCCGCGCACATATTCTTCGCGGTGCCGAACTCGTCCTGGCCCAGGAGACGCCCGATCGCATGAAGCAGAGCGTCGTCGCGCTCCTGCAGTTCGAGCACGCCGCGCTTGCCCCGCGTCCCTTCTTTGCACCCGATGCAATGGCACATGGCACGGGAATACCACTTGCGGATCGTCAGGCATACACGAAACCCCTGGAGGCCCAGATGCAGCCCGACGAAACCCCTCTCAAACCCGGCGACGAAGGACCGCCCGACGCTCCCGGCGTCGGCGAAGATGCGTGCCGCGCATGCCACGGCACGGGCAGTGTCGAAGGCCATCGCTGCGCCGTTTGCAACGGCACGGGCAAGGTGCTGCAGGGCATCGGCGGCGGCTAGCGACTACCGGCTGCGACTAGCGGTCGGCTCGCCGACAAGGAGACTCGAATGGATCTGAAAGACAGGTGGCGCTCGTGACGGGCGCGGGTTCCGGCATCGGCAGGGCGTGCGCGCTCAAGCTCGCAGCCGAAGGCGCAGGGGTCATCGTGCATGCACATAAGGGGGACGAGACCCAGGCAACCGTCGACGCGATCAGGCAGGCTGGCGGCACCGCATTCGGCATCACCGACGACCTGCGCGACGACCGGGGGTGAAGAGTCTCTCACTGCGCCGCGACATAGCCTGCGGGGCACGGCGATTGCTTCATCTGGATGCTTATGCAAAGCGGAGGTCATTTGACCCACCGGGACTTCATCGCCGTAGGCGCGTCGTCGGGCGGGGTCGACGCCCTCCAGGCCCTCGCCTCGGGACTCCCGCGCGACTTGCCGGCAACGGTTGTGATCGTCCTGCATGTGGGCGCGCACCAGAGTCTCCTGCCGTCGCTTTTGACCATGTCGGGCCCGCTGGAAGCCTCCCATGCCGTCGATGGCGAGCTCTACAAGCCGGGTAGAATTTACGTGGCCCCCCCGGATCTGCATCTGATCGTCGAAGGACCGCGCCTGCGCCTGGTGCGCGGCTCGAAGGAAAACTTCGCGCGGCCTGCCATCGATCCTCTCTTTCGCAGCACGGCAGCCGAGGTGGGCTCGCGCGCGATAGGCGTAATACTGACGGGCTTGCTCGACGACGGCGCGGCGGGCCTCGAAGCCATCCGGGCCTGCGGCGGCGTGACACTCGTGCAGGACCCCGACGACGCGTTCGCCCGCGACATGCCCGTGCATGCATCGCCGTTTGCCGACCATGTCTTGCCCCTCTGCCGCCTCACGGCGCTGCTCGTCGAACTGGCGGGCGGCGCGGCCGACGCGCCCGGAAGCGCCGACAGCTTGCGGCGGCCCGCCCGTCAGCGGGCCGCCCTCGAACAGCTTGCATGGCTTGGCGACCCCTCGCCGCCCGCCGCACTGAGCCAGTTTGCGGCGCCGTCCACGTACACCTGCCCCGAGTGCAGTGGAACGTTGTGGCATGTCATGGATTCCCGCCTGTTGCGTTATCGCTGCCACACGGGCCATGCGTATTCGCTCGTCTCCCTGGCTGGTGGCCGCCGCGACGACGTCGAGCGCTCGTTGATGGACGCCATGCGCGCGCTGCGCGAGCACGAGATGACGAGCCGTGCGCTGGGAGAACACTTCGGCAGACAGGGAGACGCCGCCGCACAGACACGCGAGGAGGACACCGCGCGCCGCGCAGGCGAAGCGGTCAGCGTTTTGCAGTCGCTTCTGGTGGAGCGATAATAGTGTTCTACCGCCCCTCGAACGCATGCGGCCCTCTGCGGCCGAAGGCGGCGGCAGACCCTATTTTTCCATCGGACATGCGGCCATGCCAAAAGAGCGTGCACAGACGTTACCCAGCCAGGCCGACTTTCCGATCGTCGGAATCGGGGCCTCCGCGGGTGGACTGAGCGCACTCCGCGAATTCTTCGAAGCGTTGCCCGCCCACACGTCGATGGCCTTCGTGGTCATCGTTCATCTGGCGCCCGACCATGCAAGCAATCTGGCCTCGCTGCTGCAGAAGGGCACGCATATGCCCGTGACGGAAGTCACGGCGGCGACGCCCATCGAGCCCGACCATGTCTACCTGATCGCCCCTTCGCTGGAGCTGACCATGGTCGACGACTACCTGCGCGTCACGCCCAGGCAGCCGGACGACGGCCGCAGAGCCGCGATCGACCTGTTCTTCCGGACGCTTGCCGAAGCGCATCGCGAACGGGCAATCGGCGTCGTGCTGTCGGGGGCCGGTTCAGATGGCTCGGTCGGGCTGTCGCGTGTCAAGGAGATGGGCGGCATTACGTTCGCGCAGGACCCGGCCGAAGCCGAATACGACAGCATGCCCCGCAGCGCCATCGCAACCGGGATGGTCGACTTCGTGCTGACGGCTGCCGAAATGCCGCAGCAGCTGCTGGACCTGTGGGTGACCACGAAGGAGATCCGTCTTCCCGACGCCGGAAGCGATGAGCGCGAGGAAGTCACCTCCAATGAGTCGGACGAGCGGGCGCTGCGCGAGATCATGGTCATTCTGCGCACGCGCACCGGTCACGATTTCCGCCATTACAAACGGGCGACCGTCTTGCGCCGGATCGAACGGCGTCTGCAGGTCAACGGCATCACCGACCTCCAGGTGTATCGCGACCATCTGCACCTGCATCCGGACGAAACCCAGGCGCTGCTGCAGGACATGCTGATCAGCGTCACGAACTTCTTCCGCGACAAGGAAGCGTTCGACGTGCTGGAGCGCGACATCCTGCCGTCGCTTTTCGAAGGGCGCGGCGAACAGGACCGTATCCGCGTATGGTCGGTCGGCTGCGCAACGGGCGAAGAGGCCTATTCGGTTGCCATGCTGCTGCAGGAGCGTTCGCTCAAGTCGACGGACGGCATCTCGTTTCAGGTATTCGCAACCGACATCGACGAGCGGGCCATTGCCTTTGCCCGCACGGGTCTCTACCCCGATTCGATTCTCGGCGACGTGACGGCGGCCCGGGTGCGCCAGTTCTTCTCGAAAGACGCCGCGCATTACCGCGTCAAGAAGGAACTGCGCGAGCACATGCTGTTCGCACATCACAACGTCCTGAGCGATCCGCCCTTCTCGCGGCTCGATCTGATCTGCTGCCGCAACCTGTTGATCTATCTCGACCGCGAAGCGCAAATCGAAATCCTGAAGATGTTCCATTTCGCGCTGCGGCCAGGCGGCGTGCTGTTTCTGGGCAGCTCGGAATCGGCCGACAGCGTCAGTTCGATGTTCACTGTCATCGACAAGCGCAACCGCATCTATCGCGCGAATGTGGCCGTGCGCGGCGACACGCCCATGCCCGTCGCGATTTCCGGCGCCACGAGCACACGGCCGGTCGTGGCGACGGTGCAGCCGCCGGGACGCCGCCGCTTCTCGTTCGGCGACCTGCATCAGCGCCTTGTCGAGCAATATGCGCCGCCCAGCGTGCTGGTGAACCGCGACTCCGAAATCGTCCATCTGTCCGATCGCGCGGGCCGCTTCCTGCAATATGCGGGCGGCGAGCCATCGCACAACATCGTCGCTGTCGTGCGTCCCGACCTTCGCCTCGAATTGCGCACCGCGATCTATCAGGCGCTGAACACGAATCGCAGCGTCGAGGCGCGGCGCGTGAGGATCGAGCGCGACGGGCGCGCGTACTTCGTCAACATGACGGCGCGCCCGGTGCACGATCCCGAAGCGAACGCGGACTTCGTGCTGGTGCTGTTCGACGAAGTCGAAGACAGCATGGGCGGCTCGGAAACGTCGGCGGCCGATGCGCAGAAAGACCCCATCATCAGCCAGCTCGAACGCGAACTGCAACGCACGAAGGAACAGTTGCAGTCCACCATCGAGCAATCGGAAACGTCGACGGAAGAACTGAAGGCTTCCAACGAAGAACTGCAGGCGATCAACGAGGAACTGCGCTCGGCGACGGAAGAACTCGAAACCAGCAAGGAAGAGCTTCAGTCGATCAACGAAGAACTCACCACTGTCAACGCCGAGCTGAAGTCGAAAGTCGAGGAAACGGGCAAGATCAACGACGACCTGCGCAACCTGATCGCCGCGAACGACATCGGCACGATCTTCGTCGATCGCAATATCTGCATCAAGCGCTACACGCCGCGCGCTACGGATGTCTTCAGCATCATCGCGTCGGATATCGGCCGGTCGCTGCTCGATATCACGCATCGGCTCGAATACGACAAGCTCGCCGACGACGCGGCGGAAGCATTCGAATCCTTGCGCCTGATCGAACGCGAACTGAAGAGCAACGACGGGCGCTGGTATCTCGCGCGCTTCGTGCCCTACCGCACGACGGAAGACCGCATCGACGGCGCGGTGCTCTCGTTCATCGACATCACCGGCCGCCGGCTGGCCGAAGAGCGGCTGCGCGAAGGCGAGCGGCACATGCGCATCGTGGCCGAGGGCACCAAGGACTACGCGATCATCACGTTCGACGACGAAGGGCTCGTCACCACCTGGAATGCGGGCGCCGAGCGGATCTTCGGCTACACCGCGGCGGAAATGATCGGCCAGTCCGCCGACCTGCTGTCCACCGGGGAAGACCGCGCGAACGGTGTCGCACAGCGCGAATTCGCGCAAGCGCGGCTGAACGGACGCACGGACGAAGAGCGCTGGCACGTGCGCAAGGACGGCACGCGCTTCTTCGCGAGCGGCGTGCTGTCCCGTCTGGACGAAGCAGGCATGAGCGGGTTCACGAAGATCGCGCGCGATCTCGGCGAATTCGGCCAGGCGCTGACGGCTGCGCGAGGCACCCCCACCGACCAGTTGCGCGACGCGGGCGAGCGCGATGCGCAGCGACGCCGCGACGAATTTCTCGCCGTGGTATCGCACGAACTCAAGCATCCGCTGAATCTGATCTCGGCGAGCGCCGAACTGATCGCGCGCGCGCCGGAAACGCGGCAAAGCCTGAATATCTCGCGCGCAACGGATACGATCCGGCGCACGGTCGTCGGTCAGGCGCAAATCATCGACGATCTGCTCGACATCTCGCGCGTGCGCACCGGCAAGCTGTCGGTCGTGCGCACGGTCGTCGACATGCGCGAGATCGTGCAACGCGTCAGCAACGCGGTGCGGGACGAGGCGCGGGAGCGCGGCATCGCGCTCAACGTCTCGGTGACGGAGGCGCCCGTCATCGTTCATGCCGATCTCACGCGGGTCGAGCAGATCGTCTGGAATCTGATCAGCAATGCACTGAAATTCACGACGCACGGCTCGGTGGATGTCTCGCTGCAAATCAGCGAACAAGCCGAGGCCGTGCTGCGCGTGACGGACACGGGCAGCGGCATCGAGCCGTCGCTGTTGCCGCATATCTTCGACATGTTCCAGCAAAGCCGCGACCCGACCGCGCGTCGCGCCGGGCTTGGCATCGGTCTGGCGCTGGTCAGGGATCTCGTGAATCTGCACGGCGGCGCGGTGCGGGTGGAATCCGAGGGAATCGGCCACGGCGCGAGCTTCACGGTCACGCTGCCCACGCATCGCGCGCACGTCTACCCTGGCGCGAACAATAGCGCCGCAGCGGACTCGCTCCACGGGGTTCGGGTGCTGATGGTCGACGACGATGCGGCAACCGTCGAAACCTTCAAACTGCTTCTGGAAGGCGAAGGCGCGATCGTGCAAACGGCAACCAGCGGCGAGCAGGCCTTGTCGATCCTCGACAGCGATATCCCCGATATCGTTCTGTCCGACATCGGCATGCCGGGCATGGATGGGTTCGAGTTCGTCGGCAAGCTGCGCGAGGAGGCAACGCTCAAGTCCGTGATCTGCGTCGCGCTGAGTGGCTTCGGCCAGGACGCGGACATCAGGATGGCCCAGAGAGCCGGTTTCGATGCGCACCTGAAAAAGCCCGTGCTGCTCGAGGATCTGCTACACGTTTTCTCGAACCTGCGGCGCTAGCGGTATCGCCGGTAACGGCAGGTTGTGCTTATGCAACGACAATGCGTCCGGCTATCCAGGCTGTACCGCGTGCGCCGCTGCGAAAGGAGGCGATAAGTGGCGAACGACACCGACAGCGGTTCGGTCGGACAGGCGAAGGCGGAGTTCGATGCGGCGCTCAGGCGGCTCGAAACGGCCCAGCGGCGTCTGCAGGCACTCGTCGACAACCCCGTCGACGACGAAGCAGCACTGCAGGTAGCGCGCTCCGCGTATGATCACGCCCGGCTTCTCTGGCTTAGCAGTGAAGCCGCCCTGCGCAGCATCACGCTCGTCGAGAACCGTCAAGCCCATGCAAACCGGCGCATCGTGATTCTGCCCGGCAGTTCGCACGTGACGGAATCGCTTGCCATTCTGTTGCGCCTGCGCGGGTTCAGGGCGACCATCATGTCGAAACATCCGGCCGGCCTCGACAGGGCCGTCGAGCCCACGGCTGCCGTCGTCGCCGATTTCGACGGGAGGCAGGAACAAGAGGACGAACTGGCCGTCAACCGGCTCAGAACGTCGCCCGCCACACGGATGGTGGCGATG
This sequence comes from Paraburkholderia sp. XV, assembly GCF_020177535.1. NCBI lineage: Bacteria > Pseudomonadati > Pseudomonadota > Betaproteobacteria > Burkholderiales > Burkholderiaceae > Paraburkholderia > Paraburkholderia sp. XV. The sequence goes on from NZ_JAGUUD010000052.1 coordinate 9,563, forward strand.
GTCCCGGCTGCGCTCCTGCATCATGAATGGCACGGGTTCGACGCCGTGCTCCCGAAGCCCACCACGGTCGATGCGATCATCCGCGTCATTCTCGGCGATGCCCATGAATAAGACCGGTTCGAGCCGGCTCAAACCGGACACCATTTCGCGCAGGACGTACTTCTATATCAACAACCCCGACGCCCGCGGGTTTCCCGAGCCGGAACTGATCGCGCTCGACAGGTCGGGCTACACGGTCGTCCTCAATCGCGTCGCAATCGATAACGCGCCGCCGTACCTCGCCGCATCGAGCCGCGAGGAATTCAGCGCCCTGCTTCGGCGCATTGCACCCGGAGAATTGCTCGTCGTGCTCGAACTCGCGTCGCTCGGGTGCAGCGCCCGCGACGTGCTCGCCACGCTGACGCGGTGCAGGAAGGCGAAAATCGCCGTTCGCTGCGTGGAGTTGGGCAACTGCGATCTCACGGCACGCCCCGAGCCGCAAGCGGTCAAAACGCTCAGGGCAATCGTCCGGATGGACAGGTCGGTGCGAAGCCTGCGAAGCACCGAAAGCCTGAAATCCGCCCGGGAGAACGGCAGGCCGACCGGCCGCCCCGCTTCATTTTCGGGCGGCGATCGGGAACGCATCGTCCGGTCGTTGGGGAAGGGGCTGTCGGTCAGTGAAGTCGCGCGCAGATTCGGCACTTCGCGACAGACCGTCATGCGCGTGCGTGCGGCGGCGGCCCCGCCTGCTGGCGACAGTTGACCCGGCCGGGTCACGCGGCTTCACTCTGCGCGTCGCGTACCATTCGCACCGCAACCGGTTTTGCGGCGGGCGCGCTTATGCCGTTTCGATAGCTTCGCGAGCGACCAGGGCTCCTCGCGCTTCTCATTGAAGCAGTCCACAGCTATTCGCGCGCGTCGACAGACACAGGGTCCAATTCGATGTGTGCGGATACGGCTTCGCTATCCAACTCCACTCCGACGTAGTTCGCAAAGACGGCGCGATTGCAGTCACGATATCGAGCGGCCCGGATGCGCAGATTCGACTACATGTCGTTTCAGTTTGCGGATTACTCGCGAATCCGGCAAGTAAGCGTTCCCGCCAGACACCTTATTCTCTCCGGCTTCGCCTTATAGACTGGTTTCGACGTTGACGCATAGCCGTTCAACGAATTGTCGATCCCTGAACTGTTTCTGGAGTACCAGTCATGAAAACCAAACTTGTCGCCGCCGCCCTTCTCGCCGCTACCGCGTTCGTATCGGCTCCCGTCTTCGCGAGCGGCTACGGTCCGGCGCCCTACTACAACCCGATCGCCGGCGCGCCTGCTTCAGAGCGCGGCCCGTCAGCTACGACAGCTCAAGGTGGCGATACGGGTGCAACGTCGTATGGCGGCGTTGCTTCGGGCACGTCGCAAGCTGGCTCGGGCGGCCTGTTCCACAAGCACCACAGGGACGCCAATTCATGCGTCGGCCCCGCCAGCTACTGCAACATCTACTTCGGCAGCTGATCGCCCATGTGCGGCCTCGTGCTGGACATGAATTTTCCTTTACATCAGCGGCTCGCTTCTCTTTGAAGCCGCCGCTGATCTGCATGCTTTATCTTCTCTTCTCCATTGCGTTGATCGACGCTGACCGACATGTTCAGCGAATCGCCAGATCGCTTTCCTCTTTGCGTTGAAACGCCGCGTAGCGCGACGCCAGTTTGCCGATCGCATCGGCCAGCTTTTCTTATAGCTTCACAGCCGGTCATCCAGCAAAATGCACGTCCAGCGGCAGGACGAATTGCATCGTCGTGCCTTTGCCTTCCTGCGATTCGGCCCAGATGCGTCCGCCATGCGCTTCGACAATCGAACGGCAGATCGACAGCCCGATGCCCATGCCTTCCTTCCTCGTCGTGAAGAACGGGCTGAACAGGCGCCGGCTGTTCTCTTCGCTGATGCCCGTGCCCGAGTCTTCGACGCTCAATTGCGCATGCCCGTCATCCACCTTGTGCGTGACGATCTTCAGCCGGCGCGCGCGGTCGTTCACCGCCGACATCGCCTGAACCGCGTTCATCATCAGGTTGATGACGACCTGCTGGATCTGAACGCGGTCGACGCACACGCGCAGAACATGCTGCAGATTGCCCGTCTCGACTTCGATGGCGTGCGCTTCCAGTTCGCGCCGCAACAGTTCGATCGCCTCGCGCGCCAGCGCGTTCAGATCGAGCGGCATGGGACTCGGATCGCGCTTCTGCGCCATCGCGCGGATCTGCCGGATGATGTCGGTGGCGCGCTTCGCGTCGCGCGTCATGTTGCCGATCGACAGCCCGACCTCGTCGAGATCGGGGCGCGGCCGGTTGAGCCAGCGCGCCGCCGCGTCGCCTGCCGTGACGATCGCCGCGAGCGGTTGCGTGACCTCGTGCGCAATCGAGGCCGCCATCTCGCCCAGCATCGTCACGCGTGTGACATGGGCAAGCTCGGCTGTCGAGCGGTCGAGCGCTTCCTGCGCGGTCACGCGATCCGTCACGTCCATCAACGCGCCGACATACTCGACCTTGCCGGAGGCGGGCGCCGACAGATGCGCGACGTATTGGACATGCTTGACCGAACCGTCCGTCAACAGCAACCGGAACTCGCTGTCGATATGCGGCTCACCCTGCAGCACCCGTTCGTGCGTGCGCGTCACGGCTTCGATATCGTCGGGATGGGTTCGAGCCGCGATCAGCTCGATGGTCGGGCTCACGTGACGAGGCACGTCGAAGATGCGATACGTCTCGTCCGACCACCACATGCGGCGCTCCGCCACGCACGTGGCGATGCTGCCCGTGCGGCTCAACCGTTGCGCGTCCGACAGGAACGCCTCGCTGCGTTCGAGCGCCTGCTGCGTCTGCTTGTGCTCTTCGATATCGGTATTCACGCCGTACCAGCGCACGATTTCCCCATGCGCGTCGCGCAGCGGCTCCGCGCCGATGTGCATCCAGCGGTACACGCCGTCCTTGCGCCGGATGCGCGCGGTCGTTTCGAGCGCGCTGCCCGTCGCGACGGCTTCGCGCCACGCGGCCTGCATCGCTGGCAGGTCGTCGGGATGCACGATCGACTGCCAGATATCGCGAATGTCGTCGGCAAGGTCCACGCCGTACTCGTTCCAGCGCCGGTTCATGTAATCGGGGCTGCCGTCGCGCGAAGAGCTCCAGACCATGCCGGGAATGGCGTCGATCGTCGCGCGCAGTTCGTCCTGCTGGCGCCGCAGCTCCGCTTCCATCTGTTTGCGCGCGGTAATGTCGTTGCTGGTGGCGAGGATCGCGAGCGGCTTGCCCCGGTCGTCGCGCCACAGCGTGCAGCGGCTCGAAATGCAGACTGTCGCGCCGTCGTTTCGTATGCGTTCCAGTTCGCCGTGCCAGCCGCCGTGAAGCAAGGTCTCGCGGCGAATCGCGTCGATGGGCATCGTCGACGCCCTCGTGTGCGTGAGTTCGTGCAGCGGCTGGCCCATCGCCTGTTGCGCCGTCCAGCCGTACAGCCGCTCCGCGCCCTGGTTCCAGAACGTGATGCGGTCATCCATGTCGTAGACGATGATCGCGTCATGCGTGAGGTCGAGCATGTCGAGCTGCTTGCGCAGCATGTCGTTGCTCGCCTGGTTTCGCAGCGCCAGCATCGACGTGGTCGCGATGGCGAGCAGGCTGACCACGCAGCGGGCCACCGACCCATCCGAGTAGTGCCCGTCGTGGGAGAGCATGAATCCCAGCAGCGTCAACGCGACGCAACCCCAGGCGACGTGGGTCGTGGTCGTGCGCGAGCCTGCCGAGGCGACCAGCAACACGACCGTCGCGTACAGCACGGCGACGGCGATATCGATCATCGTGAATGCGTCGATGACGAACACGGCGACCGCGATCGCAGCGGCCGCCGCATAGAGCGCGCGCGTGCTCCGGAGGCGGCCCGCAGTCAAGATAGGCAACGCATTGAAAATCATCGTGCTCCCGCCGGCGGTTGCGCCGCCGAGGCGCGGGATGCGTGCACGCGCGCCGATTCGAGGCAGCGTGTGACGTCGGTCACGTCAACGGGTTTGCTGAGCATGCAGACGGCGCCCGCGTCGAACGCCTGCCTGCGGGTGTTCTCCGACGCGAATGCGGAGATGAAAATGATCGGCGTCAACAAGCCGCGCCCGACCAGTTGCCGGTACATGTCAATGCCCGAAATGCCCGGCATCCGCACGTCTGAAATGATGCAGGTCACGTCGCCGAGGTTGCCGGACGCCATGAACTGCTCCGCCGACGCATAGAGCCGGGCCTTCCAGCCTAGCGAGCGGACGAGGCTGGAGGTTGCGACGCGCACGGACTCGTCGTCGTCGATGATGGAGACAATCGGGTTGTTGCACACGGCACGGGCCCTTCAACAATGAAGCGCCGCGCGCCCGATGGCCCGTCAACCGTTGATGGCCTGCGGCGCGCGACTCGATAGAAACGTCGCTGTCGTGATCGACAGCCTGCATGGCAACGATTATCGGAGCCGGGCGACGCGCGGCACCCTCTTTCCACCCGGTATTTCTCTATTCGCACGGCACGCAACGCACGCGCCGCGATCTTTTCAGTCAGCCTGCAAGGCGGGACGGAAGCACGTGGCGGAGCGAAACGGCTGGACGCGTTTCGTGACGATGCAGATTGTGGGGGGTGTTGGTTGATACTTTACGTTCACGAAGTGAACTGATCAGCGGTTGGGTTTGGGGGTAGATTTTTCACATCACTTCATGATGTGAAACCCCGGCTCGCAAAATGACGCGAATACGATGTTCAGCGAGCATTATTTCGACGAAGGCTCCTGCCGTTCCACGTCAGGTACGCCGGGCGTCTCTTAAGGGAGTGCAACGGTCAGTCGCTCGCCGTGTCGAGGGCACGTCGTCAGCCGACTTTCGGCGGACTAGTGCAGGCGGTTTCCTCCGCTACACAGGCCGCCGAGCGACGCAACTCCGATCGACTTCCATGATCGAACTGTACCCGACCAGGGCGAGGGTCCGGTCGATTTCCTCCTTGATCATTGCGACGACATCAGACACACCGGCCTCGCCTTTCGCGGAGAGCCCATACAAGGTGGCGCGTCCGAGCATCACGGCCGTCGCACCCAATGCGACCGCCTTTACCACATCGGCTCCTCTTCGAATGCCACTGTCCAGAATGAGATCGGTGGTCGGAGTCGCATCGGAAATGCCCGGCAATGCGTCGATCGGTGCAGGAAGATCCGCAAGCTGTCGTCCTCCATGATTGGACACGATGACACCGTCGGCGCCGATTTCCACGCATCGTTCTGCATCCTCAGCCGTCACTATGCCTTTGACAAGCAGCTTCCCGGGCCAGTCGTCGCGCAAGCGACGGAGGTCGTCCCAGCCGAAGCTCGCGTCCATTTCCCGCCGCAGCACCGCAGCCTGCGAGGCGGTATCAGACGCGTCATCGGTCGCGAAGTTCTTCAACTGCGGCAAACCATTCCTCAGATAGGACCAGAGCCAACGGGGATGTGAAATGCCATCGAGGGCGCCTCGTGGAGTGACTTTGAATGGCATGGCGAACCCGTTTCGCAGATCACGCTGCCGGAACCCATTCACCGCAACGTCCGTGGTCAGGATCAACGTCGAATAGTTTGCCGCCCGCGCTCGGCTGACCAGGCTTTTCGCCAGATTCCGGTGTACCACGTATAACTGGAACCACAAGTCTCCGTCCGCGCCCCTTGATACCTCTTCGATGGACATATTCGACGCGGTAGAGAGTGCGAACGGAATGCCGGCCTTGCTCGCAGCGCGTGCAAGCGAAAGATCTCCGTTGGGCCAGAACGCACTATTGAGACCGGTCGGCGCGATAACGAGCGGCGAGGAGATTTGTCTTCCCAGAAGCTCGGTAGACTGCACACGCTTGCTCACATCGATAAGACGCCGGGGGCGCAATTCCCACCTGTCAAAGGCCGCGCGATTGTGCCTTAGGCCGGACTCGTCGTCAGCCCCGCCTTCCAGATAGTCGAATACCATCCTTGGTAACCGGCGCCGAGCCTCGGAACGATAGTCATCGACGGAGAAGATGCCGGGAAATGCTCTTGTCATGATTGCGTCTTGCGTGATTGAAATGGAAAGCGGGGAAAGAAAGCAATTTCTTATCGCTCCTCACATGACCGTCGAGCGCCAACCCCAGAGGAAGACCAGCCGCAGTTTGACGGGCAGCAACACATCGATTTATTGCGAGAATCAGCTCGTGATGCGCAAGCCAATCCGGAACAAAAACACAGCCGGTCACGTGGTGCCTGTCGCGACGAGCCTTGAGATCGTTTGACGGGGTAGGCACGAATCCCGTTATGCAATGCTTTGAAGCGTTGCGACAGACCGCGCCGTCTTGACGCTGCGGCGATTGCGACTGGTAGGCGGAGCGAGAAAGCGCCGCCCATTCCAGTCGCCGTTCCCGCGTTACTCAGTGACGACTTGAGTGACCAGCCGCTTCTGCCGAAGCGCCGGGATATGGTTTTTGACCGCTGATAGCGAAATCAGTACCAGCAGCATTGCGACTCCGAGCATCGCGAGATAGAGCGACGCTCCGCCTACGGTGATGACGATGGCGCCAGCGAATGCGCTGAGAATGGCACCTAGTCGTCCAAACGCGAGCCCTGAAGCGAGGCCGGTTGCTCTCACGCGGGTCGGATAAACATACGCACACAAAGCGTACATCGTCGACTGAACTGCGTTGACAAAGAGGCCGTGGACGCCCAGACCGATAACAAGGAGGCTCGTGTGAGTTGCCACGTCGACGCCTCGTAGGAAAAAGGCGCTCGCACATCCTCCGGCGCAGCACACCAGGAGCGGCCAACGCGAACCAAACCGCGTGATGGCCAAGGCGCAGATGAGTGCGCCGAAGACGCCGCCCAGGTTGTATGCCGTCAGGCCCGAACCCGCAAGTGCCACAGGAAGCCCTTCCGATGCGAGCATGGTCGGTAGCCAGCTAAAAGCGGCGTAGACCGCCAGCAGACACATGAAAAACGCACCCCAGATAGCAATGGTGTTGCGTCGCTGATCCGGCTCAAAAAGCGACCCGAAGCCGTCGCGTCGCTCGAGCCTTTGCTCGGCGGCGTCGACGAAAATCGTCTGTGCACTAATTGGCCGCGACATTTTCGCGAGGAGCGCGCGCAACTCGGTCCAGCGCTGTTCCTTGCGAGCGAGAAAGCGGGGAGACTCCGGAAACACGAAAAACAGAAGAATGCCGAGGGCCAAAGGGATCGTGCCACCGATGAAGAACAAGCCACGCCAACCGAAGGTCGGCAAAACTGCACCGGCGAAGAATCCAGCAAACATGCCTCCGAGCGGCACGCAAACGATGGTAGATGTGACGGCGAGCGTGCGGCGACGTGCAGGGGTGAACTCTGCCGTCATCGTCGTCGCACTGGGAAGCGCTCCGCCGATACCCAAGCCCGCAATGAACCGAAGCGCGGCAATCATCGTTATGTTCTGGGCAAGTCCGATGGCACAGGTTGCCGCGCCGAACACCACGACGCTACCGATGAGCGCCCAGCGCCGGCCAAATCTGTCGGCAAACAGGCCAGCGCAAGCGCTCCCGACGCCCATGCCAACCAGACCCGCCGCTACGGCCGGCGCGAACGCGTTGCGTGTTATGCCCCATTCCTTGATGATCGTGGGAATGGCGTAACCGATGAGTTGGCCATCGAAGCCATCCATGACGATCGACAGCGCAGCGAGGCAAACGATCAACTTCTGAATGAGCGTAAATGGTCCGTCGTCGAGAAGACTGCCGATGTCGGCAGTCTTTGAAGTGCTGAAGGTCTGCGAATTCATTACTCGACCTCCGCGCACGCTCTGGATGGTCTGTCGATTGCAACAAGGTCCGCGACGTCGCGCGGCGGCATAGCAAAATAAATCTTCATGACGTTGTCTCCTGGGTACGCTGCGCCGAGCTGACCGACGCGTCTCTTGATGCATGAACGCGGACGTTTGTTGTCTTCTGTAGGCGTGCCCGCGGCTATCTACTTCACAACGGTTGATGCGTTTCGCGCGTCAATAAGCCTGACGAGTTTCGCTAATGTCTCGGTGTGCGGAACAGACACGCTGAGTTTGCGGGCCACATCGACGACTGCGCCATTGATGCCTTCGATCTCTGTCTTTCGCCCTGCCAGAACGTCTTGCAGCATCGACGGCTTGTGGCCGCGGTGCTGTTCAATCGCATGAACGATATTCGTCGAACAGGTGTTCAAGTCCGCTGAAACGCCGCTGGCATTCGCTACCGAGACGACCTCGGCGGCAACGGTCAGCGCCAGGCTCTTGCTGTCGTCCAACAATCCCAGCTGGTCCACCGTCGTTCCAGTGACCGCACAAATGCTGTTGAGCGCAGCGTTGAACGCCACTTTTTCCCAGATAGCTGCCCAGACGTTGTCGTCGACCTGACAATTCAGTCCAGCAGAATTGAGGGCTTCGGCGACGGCACTGACTTTGGAAGTGCGTTCGCCGTCGGCACTCATCATCCGAATCTTCCCTTCGCCGTGACTGCTCACCGAGCCAGGCCCGACGAGGTCCGCCGGCCACGTGGTGACTCCAATGAGCACGTTAGCGAGCGGCACAAAGTCACGAATCGCTTCGACGTTCCCGAGTCCGTTTTGCAGCGTGAGCACGGCGGTTGTCTCGCCGAGCAGATGCTCGATGCCAGACAAGGCGACACGGGTATGCATCGACTTCGTGAACACCAACAGCAACTCAGGCGTTTTGTCCGTCGCTCCAGGTCGCATGGCCGCGATGTTCTTAATGGCTCGAGTATTGCCATCTGTCTCTACGCGAAGGCCGTTCGCACGAATCGCTTCTAGATGCGGCTGATTGATGTCGATCAGCGTCACTGAGTGACCGGCTTCCGCGAGGCGACCGCCGAACAACGACCCCATCGCTCCTGCACCGAGTACAGCTATTTCCATAGTTGACATGTCGACCGTGGCTGCGGTCCTACCTGAGTTGTTGAACGACTTCGCGAGTTGATGGGGGTATAGCTCAGAACGGATAGTGTCGCGGCGACGTTTGCACAGTGACCCAGCGCAGGTCGGTAAACGCGGCAATGCCTGCGTGTCCACCGAAGTGGCCAAAGCCACTACCCTTGACGCCTCCAAAAGGCATCTGCGCTTCGTCGTGGACGGTCGGCCCGTTGACATGGCAAATCCCGGACTGGATGCGACTGGCTACCCGCATCGCGCGCGCGACATCGCGACTGAACACGGCTGCGGCCAGACCGTATTCGTTATCGTTGGCGCACCGGATCGCTTCTTCTTCGCCGTCAACGCGCACGATTGCCTTGACGGGGCCAAACGTTTCTTCGCTGTAGATCCGCATGTCCGGCCCGACGTTATCTACGAGCGTTGCAGGCATAAGCGTGCTGTCTGCCTTCCCTCCGCAGACCAGGGTTGCGCCTTTGAGCAGGGCGTCATCAATCAGAGCGTTACATCTCTGAACCGTCGCCATATCGACAACAGAGCCGAGAACGACCGGCCCCATTCGCGGGTCGCCAAGCGGCAGCGTTTTGGCCTTTTCACCAAGTTGACGAACGAAGTCGTCGGCGATTGAGCGATCAACGATGATGCGCTCCGTGGACATGCAGATTTGCCCCGAATTGGCGAAGGCACCGAAAGCTGCACCATCGACCGCCGCCGCTATGTCGGCGTCCTCGAGCACGATCAGCGGGGCCTTTCCGCCCAGTTCGAGAACGGACGGTTTGAGATGCCGTGCGCAGCTTTCTGCAATGATTTTCCCGACCTTTGTCGAGCCCGTAAAATTGACACGTCGGATGGCCGGATGCGAAATCAGCGCCTCGACAACCGTACCTGCGTCAGCAGGCGCGTTGGTCACGAAGTTGACAACGCCTGCGGGCAACCCCGCATCCATGAAGGCTTCCGCAATAAGTGCGTGCGTCGCCGGACAGATCTCCGAGCCCTTCAGTACGACCGTGTTACCGCAAGCGAGTGGGAGGGCAACCGCACGGACGCCAAGGATGACAGGCGCATTCCACGGCGCAATTCCGAGGCACACGCCTGCCGGTTGCCGAACAGCCATAGCCAGGCTGCCAGGAACATCGGACGGAATGACTTCGCCCGAAATTTGCGTGGTCAGTGACGCTGCCTCTCGCAGGCCGTCAGCGGCCAATCGCACGTTGAAATCGGCCCAGATGCGCGACGCACCCGTTTCGGCCGCCATCGCCGAAGCAAAGGCATCCGCCTTTGCTTCGAGCGCTTGCGCCGCGCCAAGGAGATAGGAACGACGTCGCGTTGGGCCCAACTGAGACCAGTGAGAAAACGCGATGGCGGCTGCATCCACTGCGTCACGAACATCGTCAAGCGTACACGCGGGGGCCACGCTTGCGACGTCCTGATCCAAGGGGTTAGAGCGTTGAAATGTCGCGCCATTACTCGCGCCGACATGCGCTCCGTTGATGAGCATCAAAACTGTCTTCATAGTCTCCGCCGTATGTTTCTCTTTTCCTGAACGAGGTCCGTCAGGCAACCACGACCTCTACAAGACGCGGCTCGCCCGCCTCGAGGGCTTCCTTAAACTTCTCCGCAAGCTCCGCGGCGTCCGTGACACGGAGGCCTTTGCAACCCATGCCCTTGGCAAGCGACACGAAATCCAGACCCGGAAGATCGGTACCCTGAACCGGGTCGTCGGAAGCGAAGCCAAACACCGGCGCAAACTCTTGAAGTGCGGCGTAGCGCTGGTTGTTCAAAATGACAAACGTGATCGGCAGACGCATCTGCACGGCGCTATAGATCGCCTGGATCGAGTACATGCTCGAGCCGTCGCCGATCAGTCCAATCACTCTGCTGTTGGGAAGAGCGAGCGCAACGCCGACGGCTGCAGGCATGCCGTACCCCAAGCCGCCGCTAGCCATCGTGAAAAAGGTACTGCTCTTTGTGAATGGCAGATACCGCTGCATGACCGGGCGAGAACTCGGTGCCTCTTCAACGACAACGTCGCTCGGGTCGCGAAGCTCAGCCAGGGTTTGCAGCGCGAAGGCGACCGACATCACGGGCGACGGCTCAGCACGGGGTGGCTTGGGCCGAGGCTCAGGCAAAGGGCGAGCGCCCGGTGCTGCACGCGCCAGCAGGTCAAGCACGCCGAGGCGGACGTTACCGACCACGGCAGCCCCCGCGGGCGTCCACGCCGCGACATTGGGGTCGTCGATGAGTTGATAAAGGGCCGCGCCCGGCGGCACGTGCGGGCCTGTACCTTCGACGTGGTAAGAAAAAGCAGGCGCGCCAAGGACAAAGATAACGTCATGCCCATCGAGCAGCGAGACGATCTTTTCACGCATCGCGGGTAGAAATCCGGCGAAGAGTCGATGGTCCTCGGGGAACGAACAACGAGCGCTCATCGGCGCGACAAACACGCGTGCGTTATGTCTCTCGGCCAGTTGAACAACTTCCTTCCATGCGCCAGCCCGGTCGACACCGGCGCCCACCACGAGAGCAGGCGTTCTCGATGCGTCCAGCGCTGCGCCGAGTTTCGCCAACGCCTGCGGGTCAGGACGGACCGAATTGCTGACAGTCGCGCGTTCATGAAACTCCGCAGGCTGGTCCCAGTCATCCACGGGAATCGAAACGAAGACGGGCCCACGTGGCTCCTGCATTGCAATGTGATACGCGCGCTCCAGTGCGCGCGGCACGTCTTGCGCACGCGCGGGTTCAATCGCCCACTTCACGTACGGCTTGGGCAACTCGACTGCCTGTGCGGCGGAAAGGAACGGGTCGAAGGGCAAGATCGAACGGGCTTGTTGACCCGCCGTAATAACAAGCGGCGTCTGATTCTTGAATGCCGTGAAGATGTTGCCCATCGCGTTGCCGACGCCGGCCGCAGAATGGAGGTTCACCAGGGCTGCGTTTCCAGTCGCTTGCGCATAGCCATCGGCCATCCCGACGACTGCCGCTTCTTGTAATCCCAGGACGTATCGGAAATCGGCAGGGAAGTCCCGAAACATCGGAAGCTCCGTCGATCCAGGGTTAGCAAAGATCGACGTCATGCCCAGTTCGCGCACAAGCTCGATGACGACGTCCCTGACGGTGGCTCGTGTCGACGGACTGCTTCCTTCGCCTTGTTTGTCGCTGCCTGTCATTGCAATTCCTTTTTCGTTCAAGAGCGTCTGCTCTTCGGTAAAACGAGTATGAAATTCGGAGGCATGCTTGAATATTGCTTTTTTGCGCGAAACCCTTTACCTTCAGGTTAAGGGCTGGAACTGGTGGAAAATTTCATACGTTTAGGTAAGGGACTGTTTATGAAGGGTTTTTAAAGGTCCGCTTTACGTTGATGGCCGATGCTGCAGGCCAGCGTCCCTAGGGAACACCCCGAGATGCTTCCTGGCGCGTTCCGCGGTCTGACGCTTGCCGGCATCGAATTGACCTGTGCGAACTCATGAGCTACAACCTCCATCAATTGCATGCTTTTACGACCATCGTGTCGTCCGGTAGTCTCGGAAGGGCCGCAGCATTGCTCAATGTGACTCAGCCAGCACTAAGTCGAACGATCAAGCGCCTGGAGGAAGATGTTGGCGCGTCGCTCTTTGAACGGCACGTGAAAGGCATGCAGTTGACGGACATTGGCGCTGCCTTGCTGCCGCATGCTCAACTTCTATTGCGCGAGGCAGAAAATGCGCGCGAAGAAATCGACGCGATGCGCGGACTCGCCAAAGGAACGATCAAGGTGGGAGCGGTAGGCAGTCTCGCTGCCCACTTCCTTCCTTTGGCCGTCGATCGTGTCTTAGGGAAATGGGGCAACCTGCACGTCGAAATAATTGAAGGCGTGTGGGACCGCCTCGCTGAGGGACTCATCAATTACGAGATCGACCTCGCTCTAAGTACGGCTACCAATGACAGCGACGAGATCGTGGCCGTGCCCGACTGCCGATGGGAGGACAACAGCTTTGTGGTAGCGGCTTTCGGCCATCCATTGCGCAAGAAACCTAAGCTCACTCTGGCCGACACGTTGACCGCGCGGTGGGCCACCCCTCCCAAAGGTACAGCCCCTTATGAACACATGCGAGAGACGTTCCTCTCTCGCAACCTCGACATGCCGGATATTGCTGTCCAGACGCGGTCGGTGACAGTGCTTAAAAGTCTGGTAGCCGAATGTTCGTTTCTGAGCTGGATGCCGGAGCCGATGTACGACTCTGAAAGCAAGGCAGGGATCATGGGGACGCTGCCAATTCCGGGCATTAGTGCGGCCAGAACACTGACCGCGTTTCGGCGCCGCAATGGAATACTGCCACGTCCAGCCGCGCGTCTACTCGACGAACTCAGAGGCTTGACCGAGCGCGGCATGGCGTTGCAGACCACGCGATAAGCCTTATCTGCCCGGCTGGTTCGGCATTCTCGTCGAAGCGCTGCCCTCTTCAGGCGAGCTCATCCATGCGCGGCACAATCGGGGCTTCGCGCTCATCAGCATGCGCTCGACCACTGCTCCATATCGAGGTCTTCACGGGCGACGGTATCAATGCTTTCATTTCGCGCAGTCGCGCACGGGCGCAGCAACTCGATCCGAAATCACGCAATCTCTTGCTGATTTCGAAAGGCGCAAAGCTGGTGTAACCGTCTTCTCCTGATTCATCGATCACGGACATCATCCAGGCAACAATGTTGCACACCGATTCGACCCGATATGGGATTAAAACGCTATTCAAGCGTCCGCCGATTGAGTGTCCGCTGTCGAGCAATCTCATTGTCCGCTTCCCGTCGGGAGTACGCACTGCCGACTGGCCGCTTCCAGGAAGCAGAATTCCGCTGGCCGCTTTCCGGCGATAGATTTTACGAGCGGGCTGACACAATCCGACCAATATCTGCCGGTCGCCATGTAGCGACCCGTGTGGCGCATTTCGGAGCACATGGCCATTCGCGCGGCTGAAATTCCTGGCTTTGCCGTCTCAGCCGCCAAACGCCTGCGCAATCAACACGAAGTTCAGACACAGCACAACCACCGTGCAAACCAACGCAGCAGCATTCGTGATCATCCTGTTGCGAAAGCGTCCCATCACGGCAGTCCGTGACGTGAACCACACCAGCGCAATCATAGGCACCGGCAATGCGATGCTCAGCACGACCTGGCTCGACACCAGCGCGCGAGTCGGGTCGACGCCGCATGCGACGACGACGAATGCGGGCGCCATCGTCACGAGCCGTCTCACCCAGAGCGGAACATGAAAGCCCACGAAGCCCTGCATGATCATCTGCCCCGCCATCGTGCCGACCACTGAACTCGATATGCCCGAAGCAATCAACGCAGCGAGGAAGATGCCTGCCGCTGCGCTTCCAAGCAACGGCGTGAGCGTGCGCCACGCAGTCTCGATGCTGACGATGTCCGGGTTGCCCTGATGAAACGCGCCCGATGCCATGATCACCATCGCCAGGTTGATGAGACCTGCGACGCCGAGTGCGACCACCACTTCGATATTCGAGAACTTCAGCAACGTAGCCCTTTCGCGATCGTTACGTGCCGACACGCGAGTCTGCATCAGCCCCGAATGCAGAAACAGCACATGCGGCATCACGGTCGCACCGACGATGCCCACCGCGAGCGTCAATGCGCCGCCGTCGGGAATGGAGGGTGTGACGGCATGGCTAGCGACTGCATTCCAGCTCACCTGTGTCATCGTCAGTTCGGCGAGATACGACAGTCCGATCACACCGACGAGTGCCGCGATCGTCAGTTCCAGTGGACGAAAGCCGCGCTTCTCGAACTGCAGCAGGCTGTAGGTGACAGCGGCCGTGATGCACATGGCGGGCAACATCGGCAGATGACATAACAAGGCCACGCCGATCGAGCCACCCATAAATTCCGCAAGGTCCGTCGCCATCGCGGCCAGCTCGCTGATGATCCACATCGCGATCACACATCGCCGCGGCAGTGAGTCGCGACATAGTTCAGCGAGATTGCGACCGGTGACAAGACCGAGTTTCGCCGACAGCGACTGGAACAACATCGCAATGAGATTCGACAGCACGACAACCCATAGCAGCGCATAGCCGTAGCCCGCACCCGCCTGAATGTTAGTCGCGAAGTTGCCGGGATCGATATAGGCGACCGAGGCGACGATAGCCGGGCCGGCGAATGCGAGCATCGTGCGCGGACCGCGGCGCATGCCGGCGAGTGCGGCATGCATCGTCGTGCGCGAGCGCTCGGTGAGCGATGGGGACGCGACGGTATCTACAGCGATTCTGTTCATCCATAGCTCCAGTGCGTCGATCAAGGCACAAGACAGCGCGCAAAAGAGGACAGCGGGCGAAAACTTCGTGTCGCCCGCTGCTCGTCACTCCGCGCAATACGGATTTACGCGCTCATGTTGAGCGTGCCATTCACACCGTTTGGAAAGAAGCCGCCTTTCATGGCCGCTGAACTGGTCAGATACACAATGTTCAGTACGTTTGCGTAATTACGGCTGAACGCAAGCCCATTACTGTCGAGTGGAACGATATTGGACGTATCCGCCGTCGTGCCGGAAATGCCCTGATCGTCGTGGCCGTTATTGTCGAGGCTGTCGCGCGCAGCAGAAATCGCATTGGCAGCCGATACCAGACTCGTCGTGTCGAGCCCCTTCGCATACAACGTCGTGCGCACGAGGCCTGCGTGATACGCCTCGGCTGCGAGTATGCCCGCCGCTGCTTCCAGAAAAGTCTTGTTCGTAATGAGCGGCGACGCGCCCTTGTAGGCCGTGACGCCCACGTCTTCGAAGATGAATGCGCCGAGCAGAAAGTTGTTGTCGCTGGCGTACGGGTTGAACGCCGCGCCTGCACCGACGAGTCCTGCCGCACGCGCTGCGTTCGAAAATGCGCCGTTCGGATCCGTACCGCCGATATCGATCGCAGGCTGTGCTACCGCTGCGGAGCCCAACGCGCTGCGCAAAAACGTCACGTGCTCGCGCTCGTCCTTCGCAATCTCGTTTGCGTACGCCTTGACTAACGGATCCTGAAACGGCACCTGCTGACCGGCAATCACAGCGCCCATCGTGCCAACACCCGCGGTCATCGAAGCCGGCAATCCCGCTCCCGTCGTCGCATAGCTATAGAACTGCGATTCGAGGTATTCGAGATTCAGCGCGAAGTTGAGAATCTCCGCATCGGTCGGCGCGCCTGCCGCGCCAGCGTTATTGCCCGATCCGCCGCCACACGCACTGATGAACGTACCGCCCACGAGGCCGAGACCGAGACCCCCTGCATTCCTGAAGAACTGCCGCCGGTTCCTGCGACGCTCGGCACGCCGGTCGAATGTATCGAGAAGTGCTTTTGAATCTGACATGATCCTGCTCCTTTCGATGCTCAATTGAACCCATGCCGGAGTCGGCATGAACGGAGACACGGACTTGTCATTGACAGTCAACGGTCGCGTCTTCAATAGCGTTACGTTGCTCGAACGTGAGTGGATGCAATGCAGTGCCAGTTTATTTTCGGAAGCATCTGAATGTAGTTTTCACGGAGCGCGAATGCATGGTATTGCGCGCGTTGCGCATGGAAAATATGACTATTGTCAGTTCACGCAGCGAGTAAAAAAACGGTAATCTTTGACTGTCGCGCATCCGGTATGCCTGCCCCCGCGTAAAAGAACAGGAATCCGACATTGACGGCGATCCAGGAGGTTCTGATGTCCTCGCAACTATCCGCTGGTCACAGGATTGTCGCAACGAATCGCGCTGATACACTACGTGCACGGAAGCGCACCTTGTACAGCGAACCCAGGTGTAACATGTCCTCAAGGCCGCAAAAGAATTCAAGCCAATTACCGGGTCCGCCCACGTCGCCGGACGCTGTTGCACGCGACGAGCTGGACGGGATGCTCTCGGCCGTCGCCTTGCGCGATCGTGCTGCGTTCGAAACGTTTTATCGCCGGACGTCCCCGAAGATCTTCGCCATCTGCCTTAAGGTTCTGCGCGACCGCTCAGAAGCCGAAGACACGCTTCAGGATGTGTACGTCACGGCATGGAATCAGGCGGCCACATTCAATCCGCAACTCTCAAGCGCGATCACCTGGCTCGGCACGATCGCACGTAATCGCGCGATCGATCGCATCAGACGCCGCCGTACGCAACCGCTCGACGAGGCATCGGCTGAAGAGATCATCGACGACTCACCGACACCCGCCGCCCTCGCACAACTCAGTGAAGAACGGCGGCGTCTCGAAGACTGTCTGCAGGCGCTGCCCGATACACAGAGGGGCGTGATTCGGGAAGCGTTCTTTACGGGTTCGTCTTACGCCGAGCTAGCTGTACGCATGAGCGTTCCATTGGGCACCATGAAAAGCTGGATCCGGCGCAGCCTGATGCAGCTGAAAACCTGTCTCGAAAGATGAACACGCCCGCCCCTTCCGACGAAAACGATCTGCGTTGCGCGGAGTACGTACTCGGCGTGCTCAGCGACGACGAGCGCCTCGCAATCGAACTCGCCATGCAGCAGGAGCCTGGCATGGCGCAATCGCTCGCGCGCTGGCAAGCGCGCCTGATGCCTCTAACGGAAGATCTCGCGGACGTCGTTCCACCAGCCCATATCTGGGACTATGTGCGAGCGCAACTGGGATGGGCGGAAGCTGACCGACGTCCTGGTTTATGGAATACCCTGTCGTTCTGGCGCTGGACGGGATTGACGTCGGTGGTCGCAGCCTGCGCACTCGCAATCGTCCTGACGCGCACCGTAACGTTGCACAACGTCCCTACACCGACAGCAGGTACGCAATATCTCGTTGCGACGCTCGAACGTCAAGGCGCGGGCGCAGGCTGGACTGCGACTGTCGACATGCAACATGCGCAGATCGTCGTCGTGCCACCGCACGACTTCACGGTTGCAGCAAACCAGTCCACCGAAATGTGGTTGATTCCGCAAGGCATGAAGCCCATTTCACTTGGCGTGATCGATGCGCAGCGCCCGACACTCGTGCACGTCGCGCAGGCACAGCTTCAACGTCTAGGTCCGCAGACGACGCTTGCGGTGTCGCTTGAACCTCGTGGCGGATCCCCAACCGGGCAACCCACTGGCCCCGTGCTCGCCGCCGGAAGCCCGCACGAAATCTGAGAGCTTGCCGGCCAGATTTTGGAGTTGGGTATTCTTGTCCGCTATGGCTGCGCGAGCTGATTAATCGCAGGAATTTGAGGCGGGCCGCCAGACTCGATCGGTTCAGAGATCGGGGAAGCATCTTTGCGTATCGGGCAGGTTCTGGAGCGACCCTGCCGTTCGACTGACAGCAACCTGAGATCAGTGAACGGCAGCAGTTGGCCGATAGGGTGAGGCCGCCAACGGCCGCTTATTGACACTCCAGTCTGCAAAATCTGGATTTGGCTGACTGAGAGGTTCGGAGAAAGCCCATCAGTAGCGACGATGTGAATCGATAGTTCGCCGCGGTTTCGAAGTTGTTGAACGCCGTTGTGCACGACACCCCAGCGTATTCGCCGCTCATCTGGTCCCGCATTTAGATTCGCACCGAAGAGCGACGTGCTGCCATAGAGGCACTATTACCAGTTCCTTCAGTAATATTTCGAAGACCCGAATCCCGCCCCCACATTGGCGTGGTCTCTGCGATAAATGACATTTTGTGCTGCGTCGCGACGCTCCCGTCTTCTACAAAATCGTTTTATCCGCGACAACAGATGCGCATACATCGACAGTTCTCTTGCCTCACTTCCCTATAAGTAATGCGTGCAAGGCCGTTCAAACCGTGCACGACCCTCTCCCCTTCAGAACTGAAAAGCAAAGCACAATAAAGCGTTTGTCTTTGTAGCGCTAACCAGCTTTAAATATGAGGCTCGCCGCCGCGAGAAGCACGCCCTTCCTGACGCGTGGCTTGTCGCCTTCGGATTGGGTGCCCGTCATGGCTCCGCAGCGGAGCGATCTCTTTTCATCGCGATCATGGAGCGCATGTGTCTGATCTAACTTCTTCGCGTCATGGGCATGTTTCGCCCTTACGCACGCGCGCCGGCGTGTCGAAAGCCACGCTGTACAAGTGGCTTTCGTGGGCTGTTCCGGCGCTTGTCGTCGTGTTGTGGGAAGCCGCGGCACGTCTGGGTCTCATCACATCGCAGGTGCTGCCGGCGCCCAGCAGCGTGCTCGGAACGGCAATCGACCTTGCGCGTAACGGCGAACTGTTCATCCACCTCGGCGTGTCGCTGCTGCGCGCTGCCGCGGGTTTTGTGATCGGCGGAACGATCGGACTTGCGCTGGGCATTCTCGTCGGCTTCTCGCCGTTCGCGCAGGCGCTGTTCGACCGCTCGATCCAGATGGTGCGCGCGGTACCCTTTCTCGCGATGCTGCCGCTCGTCATCGTCTGGTTCGGAGTCGGCGAAGTCGCGAAGATTTTTCTCGTCGCGCTTGCCGTGCTCTTTCCCATCTATATCAACACGATGCTCGGCATCCGCCAGATCGATCCAAAGCTGATGGAACTGGCGAAGGTGATCGGGCTCGACTGGACCGGCATCGTGCGGCGAATCATCCTGCCCGGCGCGATGCCGTCGATCCTCACCGGCGTGCGCTACGCACTCGCTCATGCATGGCTTGCACTCGTGATCGCCGAAACGCTCGCGACGACCAGGGGCATCGGCTTTCTCGCGATGGATGCCCGTGAATTCCTGCAAACCAATGTCATTCTGCTGACCATGATCATCTACGCGATCATCGGCGTGATCGCCGACGCACTGGTGCGATCGCTCGAAGCCCGCTTTCTGTCGTGGCACGCGAACTACGCGCAAGGAGTACGCCAATGAGCGCGAGCCTCGCTTTGTCCCGTGAATCGAATGTCCTTGAACTCGATGAAGAGCGCGCGGCGCGGCCAGGGCTCGCCGTATCGGTACGCGGCCTGCAACGCCGTTACGGCTCGCGAGTCGTCATCGATGCGCTGGATCTCGACATCAACAAGGGCGAATTCGTCGCGCTGCTAGGTGAAAGCGGCTGCGGCAAGACCACGCTGCTACGCGCGCTGGCCGGGCTCGATCAGCCTGATGCGGGACAGATTCGCGCGCCAGAGCGGCCTTCCGTCGTGTTTCAGGAGCACCGGTTGCTGCCGTGGGCCACGCTATGGGAAAACGTCGCGCTTGGCCATGAAGCGACGGTTGGCCGCGCGGGTGCCGCGCATGCGCTCAATGAAGTCGGCCTGTCCGGCCGTGAAAACGACTGGCCGCGGAACCTGTCGGGTGGCCAGGCGCAACGCGTCGCGCTGGCACGCGCACTCGTTCGCGATCCCGCGCTGCTGCTGCTCGACGAACCATTCGCGGCACTCGACGCGCTCACGCGTATCAAGATGCACGGGCTCGTCAAGGAACTCGTGGCACGCCATCAGCCCGGCGTGCTGATCGTCACGCATGACGTCGACGAAGCGCTCACGCTCGCCGATCGCATTCTGGTGATGCGCGCGGGGCGCATCGCCGCTTCCTTCCAGCCCAAACACCACACACCACAGGCGTTGCGCTCCGTCCTGCTCGACGAGCTGGGCGTACGTGCTCACTGATCGAATCGCTTTTCAGCATCACATCGAGGACTTTAAAACAATGAACGATCACTCATCTGGCCGCCGCCAGGTTTTGCGGGCGGCGGGTGGACTGCTGGCCGGTCTCGCCGCCAGCAGCGTGCTGCCCGTACGCGCCGCCGAGCCGCGTAAGCTGACACGCAACACTGACACGGTGCGCATCGGCTGGGGCTATGGCAGCCTGCCCGATATCGCGAAGCAACGTGGCGTGTTCGAAAAAACGCTTGCCGCGAAGGGCATCAAGGTCGAATGGATCGGCCCGTTTCCGAACCACGCACCGTCCATCCAGGCCGTGGTCGGCAACAGCGCTGACTTCGGCTTCTGGGGCTCGACAACGCCCGCGCTGGCCGCGATGCTCGCCGGCTCGCCTATCGTCTTCACTGCGTTCGACGTCTATTCGCCGCGCTCGACGGCCATCATTGCGAAGAAGTCGAGCGGCATCAATTCGGTCGCCGATCTCGCAGGCCGCAAGGTCGCCGTCAACCGGTCGGGACTCGGCGAGTTTTTGCTGATTGCAGCGCTGGAGAAGAACCATATCGATCGCGACAAGGTTCAGTTCGTCTACCTGAATCCACCCGATGCCGCGCCCGCGTTCGCGCAAGGCAAGGTGGACGCCTGGTCGATGTGGTCGCCGGCCGTCGATATCTCGCGGTTTTCGAACGACGCGCACGATATCTTCAACGAAGGCCGCGACCTCGAATTTCTGATCGACTACAGCTCGCTGGTGACGCGCCGCAAGTTCGCCGACGAGAACTCGGAACTGGTGCGCGCGGTGATCGACGCGTATTACGTCGAAGGCGCGTGGCAGTCGGCGCATCCTGTCGAATCCGAACAGCTCGTGCAGCGCGAAGCGAAATATCCAGACCAGGTACGCGACTATCTGGCGAGCCTCAAGCGCGTCAACCAGTTCCACGAACCCGACGACGCGGCATTCATCGCGCAGTTGCAGCGCGCCGCCGATTGGCTCGCCGAACGCAAGATCATCAACTCGCGCATCAAGGTCGCGGATTACAGCGTCAAGGTTTGATGCAGCCGCCCATGAACGCACACCACACTATCCGCGAGGAGCGCCACACGCATGGCTGACTCTGATCCAACCATCGCTCATAGCGGACAGCCGAAGCTGGTTTCGCCGTTGTCCGTTGCGCTCGGCCTGTCGGGTGTCATCGACGATATCGCATCGACTGCGGCGGAGCGTGAACTGGCACACCGTCTGCCGCACGACGAGATCGGCACACTCAAGGCGCACGGCTTCGGCGCGTTGCGCCTGCCCGCCGATGCCGGTGGGCACGGCCTGAGCTTGAGCGAACTTCTGACGGTAGCCCGCGATGTAGCGGCGGCAGATTCGAATATCGCTCACGCGTTTCGCAACCACTTGTGGCAAGTCGAAGCAGCGCTCCGGCGACGAGATCATCCCTTTCACGCTCACGTGCTTGCATTGACTGCGCAGAAGAAAACGATCGGACTGAGTTTCGCCGAAACCGATGCGCCCGCAGCAGGCGCACGATCGAGCCGCGTGCTCAGCAAGCTCGAATGGGACGATACGCAACAGCACTACGTCGGCTCAGGCGACAAGGTCTACGCGACGGGCAATCTGTATAACGACGCCTTCGTCGGCGTCGCTGTCGAAAGCCGCGAGGGCCGCACCGTGCAATACGTGCTCGAGCGCGGCAAAGGCGTCAGCGACGATGACGACTGGCAGGGTTTTGGCCAACGCCTGACGGGATCCGGCACCGCGAGATTTCGTACTGTGACGGTCCCCGCCGCGCATGTTTATCCGCAGGATCCGCCGCGCTCCGACGAAGCTGCGCCTTGGGGATTTACCTTCCATCAGGTGTATCTGACGAACTGCATTGCGGGCATCGCGCGACGCGTCGCGTTGGACGCGGTCGACGTGCTGCGCGCACGCAAGCGTAACTTCTATCACGGCGAAACCGCGCATCCCGCCGACGAGCCTGTGCTGCAGGCCTTGCTTGGCCGCATCCGCGCATATGCCGCGAGCGTCGAGGCGACAGCCGATCGGGCGGTCAGCGCGCTGCAGCGTGCATCGGACGCTTATGGCACGACCGACGAATATGACGCGACACTCGCTGCAACATTCGCGGCTTCGGAGGCCAAGGTCGTGATCGACGATCTCACGCCGCAGATTGCCACCTGGCTGATCGATCTCGGTTCAGGCTCGGTTGTCTCACGCGTCGGCGCGCTCGACAGGCACTGGCGCAATATCAAGGTGATTGCCTCGCACAATCCGCGGCTCTACAAAGAACGTCTGCTTGGACAAAACCTGCTGACCGGGAAGCTTCCGCCGACAGGCGCATTCTTCTGATAGCAACAGGCCACGTCGTCACGTGGCCCGCTGTCATTCTGTGCGATCAGCCGGCAAGCAGGCGGCGCACGCGCGGCGCCACTTCTTGCGCGAAGATACGCATATCGGCCTCGAATGGCTGAAACTGCAGCATAAACAGTTCGATGCCCGCACGATGGAACTCAGCGATACGCTGCGCCACCGTGTCGTAATCACCGACCAGCCCCGCCGCCGTTCCGCCGTTCGATCCCACGCGCGCCGATTGCGCGAAAGTCTGGATCATCACCACGTTGGGATCGATATTCGCCTTCTGGCGCTCGCGCAATGGCTTGTCGAGTTCGGCGAGTGCAAAGAGATGCGCAAGGTGGGCGTCGGCTTCGGCCTGCGTCGGCCGCGCAATCACGAACGCCGACAAGCCGAAGCGCAATGGAGCCTGCCCCGCTCGCCGGGTTCGCGCCGATACATCGCCGATCAGGCGCGCGACATCGTCATACGGCTGGCCATTGATGAACCACACATCGCCGTGCGCCGCCACCAGCGAGCGCGCCGGCTCCGACTCTCCGCCCACGTAGATGCGCGGACGTGCGCGGAACGGGTCGGCGGGCCGCAACGCGTAGTCGTCGATACGGAAATGATCGCCGTGATGATTCAGCGTTTCGCCGCGCAACAGCGCATCCACCACTGCGATCCATTCGCGGCCGTATGCATAGCGTTCATCGTGTTCAGGGAACCCGATGCCAGCACGCTCGAGTTCCGGACGGTTCCACGCGTTCACCAGATTGATCGCGAACCGTCCGCCGCTGATGTGCTCGATCTGCTGCGCCATCTTTGCCAGCACGACGGGATGATAGAGATACGGCTTGATCGCAGCGATGATCTCGATGCGCGAAGTCAAAGCCGCCAGTGCCGCTGACGCCGTCCACGCTTCGAGTTGATCGAGCGAAGCGTCGTGCGGGTTGATTGTATGCTGCGCGACGAGCACCGAATCGTAGCCGAGTTGCTCAGCCTCCAGCACGAGTGCCTTGTTGCGGGCCCAGGATGCATCGTAGGGTTCGTCGGGGTCCTGCAACGCTGCACGGCTGCCGTGCACGAGCGCCCAAATACCGAAGCGCGGGAGTGAGGTTGTTGCCATCAGTGCCTGATCGATACACGTCCATTGAGGACATGTATGCTACCGCTGCATTCGTTCGCGCGATCTATTTTGTGCTGCTATCGATTTATCGAAATGGCATGTTGCAAACATGCTGTCGATGCCGCTCAGCGTGTGTTCTGACCGTTCTCTTCAATAGACAAGGCATCGATATTTACTAGATTCTTGTCGGCTGGACCAACTATTCGTACCAGAACCGCGAGAACGACCCACACCGCGCTCAAGACTTTCTGCAGCGCATTGCCAGGTCCGGCCGCTGATGCACGGCGCGAAACAGCGGACACTCAACTGCCGGGGCGGTCCAGTCATCCGGTTCCCAAAGAGCCGAATTGCGGGTTGAGTCCAGTGTTTTTCGACGCTTCGATTCGCCCGGTTGCGGCCTAAGCTTTGGCTCAATGTTCTGCACCGAAACAACGAGAAACAGCGATGTCCACACGACTTCAACGGGCGTCTCGCGCGCTCGGCTCTGCCCTTGCCGTCGTGACACTGGTCATGTCCGGCCCGGCGCTAGCCAGACATCCGACCCCAAGCGCCCCGCTATCCGTCGACGATCAGATTTTCATCAAGCTGCGTGACGCTGCGCGCGACAACGATCCTGCGCGCGCCGCGCGCCTCGCAAGCCTGATTCCGAATTATCCGGCGCCCGCTTATCTCAGCTATTTCCAGATCAAGCCACGTCTGTTCATCGGCGCAGGGCATCCAAATCCCGACGCCCCGGACGCGCCGGTGCTGTCCTTCCTGCAACGCTACGACGGACAGGCGATCGCCGACCGTCTGCGCAACGACTACCTTCGCGTGCTCGGGGCTCGGCACGACTGGCCCACTTTCGATTCGCAATATGCAAGGTTCGTTCTCGACGACGACGCGCAGGTGAAGTGCTATGCGCTCGAGTCCCGTCTTGCGCGAGGTGAAAATGTGGCGGACGCGGCGCGGGCCCAGCTCGTGGACCCGAAGTGGTACGGTGACGGATGCGTCGATCTGATCACTGCGCTCTACCGTAACCAGCAGTTCGGTTCGGACGACGTGTGGCAGCTGATTCGCCAGGGCTATGAACAGGGCGCGACGACGACGGCCGGAAGACTGGTCGATGCGCTGGGTGCGGCGCGACCGGACCCGCGGCTCCTCGAGCAGGCAACGAACCAGCCACGTCTGCTGCTCGCAAAAGGCATCCCGCTGGATTCGGCGTCTCATCAACTCGCGTTGCTCGCCATCACACAGTTGGCGGCCGGCGACCCGCAGGCTGCCGAGGCCACCTTCACCGTCATCGCGCCGTCGCTCAGCCTGGCGGAACGGGCTATCGGTTGGGGCACGATTGCCTATCAGGCGGCGATCAGGCAGCTGCCGGGCGCGGTGAACTGGTATCGGCTGTCGGCGAACGCGCCCCTGTCGAGTCAAGCCTACGAATGGCGCACGCGCAGCGCGCTGCTGGCCGGAGATTGGACCATGGTGCGCTGGTCGATCGAGCAGATGCCGGCCGCGCTGCGCGCCCAACCCGCATGGGTCTACTGGTACGCACGCGCGTTGAAGCAGAGCGGCGAGGTAATGGCAGCCGACCAGGCATTCCGGACGATCGCGGCTAACTA
Organism: Paraburkholderia sp. XV; assembly: GCF_020177535.1. NCBI lineage: Bacteria > Pseudomonadati > Pseudomonadota > Betaproteobacteria > Burkholderiales > Burkholderiaceae > Paraburkholderia > Paraburkholderia sp. XV. The sequence goes on from NZ_JAGUUD010000052.1 coordinate 35,052, forward strand.
CACCTTCTATGGTCAGTTGGCCTCCGAGGCGCTTGGCGGGCAGATCGTGATCCCGCCGCAGACCCGCGTAACCGACGAAGAAGTTGAACGCGCCAGCCGGATACCAGGCTTTGAACTGGCAAAACGCTTTTATGCGCTAAATCTGCGCACGGAGGGCAACCGTGAGTGGAACTGGCAACTGCGCGGCATGACTGACCGACAGTTGATCGCTGTCGCCGAGTACGCGCGCCGCATCGAGCTTTATGATCGGGCGGTCAGCACTGCCGACAGGACGCAGGCGGAACACGATTTTTCGCTGCGCTACCTGACGCCGTTCCGCACGATTGTAGAACGCGACACGCGGTCCACCGGGTTCGACGTCGGATGGGCATATGGCCTCATTCGCCAGGAGTCGCGCTTTATTATCAATGCGCGCTCCGAGGTGGGCGCGGGCGGCCTGATGCAGGTGATGCCGAACACCGCTGAGATGGTCGCCAAGAAGATCGGGCTCGGAACGATCTCGCGGGCGAGGTTGAACGAACTCGACACCAACATTCTGCTCGGCACGTATTATCTGTCGATGATCTACAACCAGCTTGACCGTTCTGCCGTGCTCGCGACGGCCGGCTACAATGCCGGCCCAGGACGCCCGCGCAGGTGGCAGGCCAACCTGCCTCGCCCAGTGGAGGGCGCAATTTTCGCAGAAACCATTCCGTTCAACGAAACCCGCGACTACGTCAAGAATGTGTTGTCGAATACGGTTTACTACGCAGCGCTATTCGATGGCCACCCGCAATCGCTGACGGAGCGGCTTGGCCAGATCGAGCCACGATGACATAGTCCGCAACGCCGATGTGCGAATTGCACGGGGGCAGTAAGTGTGATCCATCCGCGACACGTATAGCGCTCCTTCTACCTCTGGATGCCGCTGTTGTTGACGAATGGCGCCGTTCGCCGCGTTAGCGGCCTTACGCGCAGCTTCATACTGCGCCCCGTCGATCAACTGAAACGGCCCTTCAGGCGTCGGCATGCCTTGACGATATCGTTCGCTGAAGGGGACATTCCAGAGCGCGCAATCGATTGGTCTCAAATGCAATTGGCCGATCTGCCCAATCCTACATAGGTCACCTCACGACGTTAGATGATGCAGCAATGGCGCATGACGATGGCGTTAAACACTGCATCTTTCGAATCGGCTCTCGCGACGATCGTGGCGGTTCTGTTCACGGTTGCTGGCCTGGTCAATCTCGCGGGACCCGGCGCGGTGAAGCGCGACTTTGCGCGCTGGGGTTACCCGGCATGGTTTCATTTTCTCTGTGGCGCACTCGAACTGTCGAGCGCGGCACTTATTGCTGAACAACAAACCCGAGTCTTAGGTCTGATGCTGGCCGGTGCGATCATGGTCGGCGCGCTCTTCACGTTGCTACGAAATCGAGAGCCGTTCGGGCATCTCGCCCCCGCGTTGATCTTCTCGGCTCTCGTTGTGATTACTGTGACGCTCCGCGGTTGAGGCTTGCTCGCCACCAGGCGAGTAAGCCCGGGACGCCAGTAGTACCGGCCTATTTATCCATTCAAGCATCGGACCGTGTCCGGCCCTTCCGCGCCGCGCCTACCCGCGCCCCGTTTGCATCGCAACAATAATGATCAGGATGGTGCGTGATGCCAAGTAGCCTTACCGCCAGCGACTGGTAAGCGCCATGCACCCTGCATGATGTAGCGATTTTTGCACAGCAACATTTCGTCACACAAAAAGAGTATATTGATTCCGGACGCCTCGGGGTGCAGCACGGGTGTCGAACTGTCGCGTAATCGACCAGATGCGACTCGCCGTGGGCCACGGCTGAAGAGAGAACAAAAAATTATGCAGGAACAGAAATGAATACTTTCGAACAACTTACCGCAGCAAGCGCGGCCTCCAACGGGCGCCGCGGCGGACCGCATTATCGAGCGTCACGACATCGACGGCCGCTCGCTAACGAGTTCATTGATAACTCTTTGAATCAAACGCAATTGACCGTCGCTGTTGCCGGCAATACGCGCAAGGCGAAGTCCCATGCCGTCACCACGCCAACTAAGGAAGTGCAGGTGTGGCGCCCCGAAAACGGGCATTTGACGAAACGACGGTCGAGCTTATCCGACGAAAATCTGTCAGCTGCATCGTCCACTCGCTCACAACGTTGAGTTGACCGGACGTGGAGTCCCTTGCTGGGACGGCGACAGACAATTTTCTTCCTTAGTACTACGGCAGTCATTTTCTCGACTTTTGGCGAGAGCCCTAAATTCGAATGCAATGCCCGCTTATCCAGCGGAGCAACATCGTGCTTACTGACCGCGAGATTGCGGAGCATGCGTCATGTACCAGCCCGTTGGCCATCCGCCGGCACCTTCGTGTTGCTACCGCTGACCCGTTCTTTCCCGGTTTTTAGAATCCGACAAGGCAAGCTATGAATTTCAGCAACATGAAACTCGGCGTCAAACTTATCGGCGCCTTCGTCCTTATTTCCATAATCAGCGCCATCGTTAGTGGGATTGGCGTGCGCAATATGGCGCTGATAAGTGGAAACGCAGACAGGACCTACCGACAGGACCTTGTCGGGCTTAACCAGATCCAGCAGGCAAACGGCGACGTGCTCAGAGTCGGCACCTATTTGCGTAACGCGATCCTGGCGTCATCGGCTGATGCGCGCAATACCGAAATCGAAAAGGCGGAGAAAGGTCTGGCCTCAGCACGCGAGCACCTGACGCAGGCTGAACCGCTTGTGTACAGCGAAAAAGGTAAGGCGATTTTTTCGGACCTCGACAAGAGCTGGGAAGACTTCGTCCAGGCATTCAACGAGATGAAAGCCCAGATCAAGGCGGCGGGACCGCAAGAAAAGGATAGCCTGACTCAATACTTGTTGAACGAGTACCACCACAAGGGATACAAAACGCTCGTCCTGATGGGCGACCTCGTTAAGGTTAAACAGGCAGACGCACAGACGACCGCCGCCGACAATGACGAGGTGTATGACCAGGGTCGCGACGTGATGCTTATTCTGGTGGCAATTTCTGTGGTTACCGGCGTCGGCATCGGTGTCTGGCTAACGCGCGCTATCACGCGTCAACTGGGAACTGAGCCTGGAACAGCTGCAGCATTGGCGCAGAGCGTAGCCGCAGGTGACCTTACCGTGCATATCGACCTGCGATCAGGCGATACATCCAGCCTTATGGCATCGATGAAGGCTATGCGCGACTCCCTGACGCGTGTCGTTTCCGATGTGCGCGAAAACGCCGAAGGTGTAGCGACGGCGAGCGGGGAAATCGCGCAAGGCAATCTGGACCTCTCAAGCCGTACAGAGGAACAGGCAGCGTCGCTGGAAGAGACAGCATCCAGCATGGAAGAACTCACGGCTACAGTCCGTCACAACACGGACAACGCAAAGCAGGCTGCTACCCTCGCGGGCACGGCGTCGAACGTCGCGCAACGCGGCGGCGAGATTGTGGGGCGTGTAGTCGAGACGATGCATGACATTTCCGAGAGCTCGACCAAAATGTCCGAAATTATCGGCGTGATCGAGGGCATCGCCTTCCAGACCAACATCCTCGCATTGAACGCAGCAGTTGAAGCGGCTCGCGCAGGCGAACAGGGGCGCGGATTTGCCGTCGTAGCGGGCGAAGTCCGTACGCTTGCACAGCGCAGCGCCACGGCAGCCAAGGAAATCAAGGAACTGATTTCCGACTCCGTTAGCCGGGTGGACGCCGGCTCAAGTCTGGTCGAGGAAGCGGGTAGCGCGATCAACGAAGTCGTGACGTCTGTGAAACGTGTGACGGACATCGTGGGTGAAATTTCCTCAGCTTCACACGAGCAGAGCACTGGCATCGAACAAGTGAATCAGGCGGTCAGCCAGATGGACCAGGTGACCCAGCAAAACGCTGCACTGGTGGAAGAAGCGTCGGCCGCTGCGCAATCAATGGCGGAACAGGCCCAACGCCTGCGCACATCGGTTGCGTTCTTCAAGGTCGAAGGCGTACAGACTATGTCCCGCTCAGAGATGCTTCCAAAAAAGCAGCCGAAGCCGGCAACTCGAAGCACTAGTGCACGCTCCGCAGTCGCATCAAGTCTCGTCAGTGCGCGCAGCGCAGCCGCCGCCACTGGCGACAACGCTGCGCAATGGCAGACATTCTGATGAGGCAGAGCCGACATGGCCGCTGCATAGACACAGTTTGCTACGACGAAGCTGCGATGCCCCGAAGTAACTGTCCCACGCACGTTTGATAGCGCAAGACAAGAACGATCAACAGCCGGCCGGGGGCGTCCCGGCTTCATCCTTGTCGGCATAGTTGATGCCCCGGAAATCGCCGTCGTGCGCACCCGTCGGTCACGTGCCCTCGATAGCAGAACCGGTAAACGGTAGTCATGGACGGAGACCCACGGTCCGTTTCCCTGTAGAGGGCCGTGGATGCTGCACGAGTCGCGATCACAGTGAAGTGCAGCGCGTTAAGGGCCGTCTCGCCGGCTCCTGAACCAGGCAAGATCCGTTTGTAGCCCGACCGTTGAGAGCGCGCCGGATAACGAACGGGTCAGGAACGGTGAGGTTCGATTAACGGTTTTCGTTCATGGTCAGAAAAACTATGTCACACGCTCCTGTTAACGTCTCGAACGCAGTCGTGAAATCGTTGGAGTCGGCGAAGATAGAACACGTTTTTCTCGTTCCGGGAAAGCTCGTCTACCCTCTGCTCGACGCTATTGATGAATCACCTTCTATTCGCGCAATCGTTGCCGCCCACGAGACGGGCAGCGCATTCATGGCGGATGGCTATGCGCGGGCCAGCCGGAAGTTTGGCGTCTGTCTGGGCATATCTGGTCCCGGCACGATGAACTTTGTGCCAGGCATGGCAGCCGCGCAGGCAGATGGAATCCCCGTGCTTTATGTTGTCGGAGGCGTCTCCTCACGAGCAGAAGGTAAAGGTGCTTTCCAGGACGCAACGCCGGGCGGTATCTTCGAAAGCACTGTCGTCACAGGCCTGGTCGATGAAGTCATCGAACTTAAAAACAAGGACAACTTCCTGGCTGAAATGCGTCGTGCAACAACTGGTTTGAACTGGATGCGCCGGGCCCGCTCCTTCCTCAGCATTCCGGTCGATATTCAGCGCGAGACTCTGCCTGGGCACGAGGTCGTCCGCAAACCCTACGAGCACGCCGAATTTAACACCCGGGAAGTTCCTGCAGACCGTGTTGCACTTGATGCGCTGTGCGACCGGTATCTGCTTAAACCGATTAGAGTCGCCTTCCTGATAGGGAGCCGCGGCAACGACCGGGAAACCGCAAGTGCCATTCTGGCGGTCGCGGAGAAATTCCGGATCCCCGTCGCCACAACCCTTTCGGGGAAAGGCGCCTTCCCCGAGAAGCATCCGCTCTCGCTCGGCGTCTACGGGTTCTCGAGCCACTCGCGCGCTGCCCGTGCAATCAATTCCGACGAGCTTGATGCACTCATCGTCTTCGGCTGCGACCTCAACCAGCGCGACAGCATGAACTGGAGCAGACGACTGACAACCGGCAAGGAGCTCGTCGTCATTGACGACAGTTTCGAACCGCCAGTAACCGGACACATCGAGCACGCAAGCATTTTTTCCGGGATTCGCGCCTCCTTCCGGTGGCTAGCCAGCAAACAGCCCGAGCAGACGAGTGATTTCCTGATGGCCCTGCACGAAAGAAGGGCGTGGCTGGAGGACATCGGAAGAACGCCGCTGTATGACCCCCAGTTCGAACAATTCCCTGCCCCAACCTCAGGTGAAGAGCCGCCGCTTTATCCCGGCGACGCGGTGAAGCATCTATGCCGACTACTGCCGCCGGACACCAACGTTGTCGTCGACTCGGGCGCTCATCGTATATTCATGGCGCACTACTGGCTCTCGTCCGGGCTAGGGAATTACTTTTCATCGAATTCCCTTGCTCCGATGGGTTGGGCGATAGCCGCTGGGATTGGTGTCAAGCTCGCCGCCCCCGAACAAGCTTGTATCGTGGTTACCGGCGACGGATGCATGATGATGCACGGGACGGAGATTCAGACAGCAGCGCGATACGGGATAAGGATTATCTTTGTCGTCTTGAACAATGCCGCTCACGGCGCGATCCATATCGACGCAATCAGCAACGGCGCCATTTCAGAGCGATTTACCAAACTCCCGACGCATGACTGGACGGCCTTCGCACGGTCACTTGGCGTGGCGGCTTGCAAAGTTGAACGCATTGATGATTTCGAGGGAGCGCTCAACGATGCATCACGACAGGACGGTCCATTCCTGATCGAAGTCATGACGGGGGTCTTCCCTGCTCCCAATCGGTACTATGTGGAGGCAGCGGCATGCGCGTGATACGTCGCGTAGCACTTTGCGTAACTAGCTTTGTGCACACGGAATCGACTTCGCGAGTCAGAAGTCGCAGCAAGTAGACGGAAGCCCGGGTGACGGCGGCCCGGCGCCGCCATTTACCCGGTCGCCGCGCGCCGGTCCCCGCCAGAGGCGGAATGCCTCGAGGCGAAGTGGGCAACTCATTTGCCCTATCGGCAGGCGGCGGATATCTCAAGAAAGTGCTTCCGCTGGACAATGGCATCTCGTCGAGTGGCATCAGGCATCGGATTCTTGAGCTCGGGAAACAGCTTGGCCCTGAAATCGGGCGCGCCCTTGCAAAACTACCCCAGCCTGGCGCAGACGAGCAGGTTCGCGAGCGCAATCGTGTCACCGCCATGAGCGGCGACCCGGCGCGGCTACACAATTGCCACCCTGCGAAAGCCCCGGCCGTCACGTGAACATCGTCGCGGGAACGGCGACGTTCACCGACTGCCGGATCAAGTCGGACTCAAGTAGATCAGATACTTATCTCCATTGACTTCGCGAATACCAAGGCTTCTCCCAAATGGCCACTACCCTCTATTAGGGCCGCACAAATATTCTCCGCGAGGGGCAGTTCATACCAGAAACAGGCCGGTTGACGGCCATATTTAATGTCAAGTACCGATATTGCACCGGTCAGACGAGCGCTGGGCAGTAGCGACTTCTCCTCCGGATAATGGTGCGTGACATATGAGACCATGAGGCAAGACCTTTGCAAGGCAAGAAAAGAAAGAGCCTCGTCCTCCAACGACAACTCATCGACATACAAAATAAGTGCACACCACTGAAACAGTCGATCGTTTCCAACCACTTGCAGTGCGGAGTCGGTCGAGCACAGTCCCTCATAATCCGGACCAGACACCATGGCAACGCTAGAGGCCAACTTCAGCAATTTGGTAAGTAGCAACGGCGATCGCTCGACCGCTCTTACCAGCCGGTGACGCGATGCATCGTCCACAATTAGCTGCATAACTAATATCACCGCTTCCGCTGGGGTTGAAATTTTTCGTCTACTATGTATTTCAGGCCGACTAAAAAAATACCCTTGAAAGAGGGTCGCCCCAGCTTCACGTGCCTGATGAAATGCGCTCCACTCTTCGATTTTTTCGGCGAGAACCTTCTTACCGGCGGACGATAAACTGCGGCAAATTTTGACACGCTCGTCCGGATGTATCGTCAACCAATCGACCTTGACGATATCGACGTCGGAAAGCAATTGAGCCATCTCAGACGTGTAAGCACAGACGTCGTCCAAAGCAATTTTGAACCCTCGCTCTCTTAGGCTTCGGCACGTCTCAATTAGCGCAGGCGTGATGACACAAGTTTCGAGAATCTCTAAAACAAAACGCTCAGGCGGCATTAGTAGCAACGCTGGCGATTTCAGAAAATCTTCCGAACAATTAATGAAGCAAAGGCTTCCCTCCGTCAGCTTCTCGAGTCCAAAGTCAACCAGAGTTGTCGAAAGCACCGAAAGAGTGCTGGTTAGATCGTCTTCTATGCACGCAGTGCTATCGCCCCTTTTTCGAAATAGCAGCTCGTAACCAACGACCCGAAGATCGATGTCCACAATTGGCTGTCGCGCAACGAATGAGTAATTCTCCTTGCTTTCCCCACATTTCGTTCCGGCGGCTAAGTACATTCGACTTCCCGATAAATCATGTCGTTCTTCCGCCAGTAACGGCGGTCGTGCGCTGCGTAATGCATTGGCTCCTGTAAAGACTCGAATTAGCCCGATCGCACCCTGCGTCCCATTGACGATCCGGCGGAAATCGATCCAAGGCTGAATATTCGTCCGCGAAAACTATGTATCGACGAATTCGTCGCTAGCGTCGGCTGATCAAAGTAAAACCACTGTGTAATTAGCGATACATTTGCGGGCAATGTCAGATTCGGCAAGCCAACTGAAGTCGCGGGTCCCTATCGTCGTCGATTACGAGACGGATACGATGGGGTGAATGCGCGCGTGTCAGGTTACGTAGCCCAGCGTCATAGATATTCGGCGATCATGCTCTCACTACGAGTCACTTTTCGTAGCACGGCGGTATCCACCGACCGGTTCAGTGAAAGAAAAGGAGCTATCGGGACTTTCTCGAGATCAGCTTTTTTATGTCGGCCGCTCCGAAACCGCCTCGTAAAGGCGATCGAAAAGGCCCGGCTCCAACGGCCATGACGATCCACTAGAATCTGTGACAATCCAATCACCTTTTGCAACGCACCTCCACCCCTCTGGTGTCGCTATCGCCCAACCGTCCCCGCGCGCGACAACCGCCGGATGATCGCCCGGCGCCCACCACCGACTCCCGGTGACTAGCTGTGAACGCTTGCGGTAGAAGGGCTGCTTGTAACCTCCGAATTCTTTCAATCTTCCCCCCGAATTAAGATGGCATCGCCAGGCCAGTGGGCGGTATGTTCGACATGGGAGTGCCATCATACAACGTGGCACATTGATAAGGATAACTCGTAAATACGCTCGGATAATCCAAGTATCGACGAAATCCGACATGGATTGCTCCCGGCTCGCGCAAGGGAGCGACGAGCCAGTACCGTCACTTTTCGCGTGGCTTAGGGAAGCGCGTTATGATCAAGTTGCCGCGCGCCTTCCAACAGTCAGCATGGAATCGAACGCCGGAAGCTCCTGCGAGTTCCGATCTCGGTGTCAAATTTCACCACGCGCAAATCGATCACGTACAGCGGCAGTGCGTTTGAAGCGTCGTTATACATGTGCGTCTTCCCATGCCCGATCACCCGATGCTAGGACTAACCCGATGCACGGCCAATCGGCAGCGACGGATTGTGTATTCAGGAAATGCTGATTTGAAGCGTCAGGAATTTCCTCGGGAAGCGCAACGCGAGCCACCGACATACAACAGTTTTTGCGTACCAGCGGCGGCTTGCAGAGGCGCGCGACGTTTACGGATGTCGCAAATACGTTTCTCGTCGCGCTGTTCACGTTTTACATTCTGTGGCAGCTGCTCACGCGGCACCTGGCGGCGATCGCGCGCAGCGTCAGCGACTACGATTTCCACGAGCCGCCGTCCCCCGTTCGTTCTGCAGCGCAAGCCGTCGAGCGCGAAGCGCGGCACATGGCGGAAGCGGCCAGCACCTGCTGGCGGAGAGGGCAGTCTGCGCGACGCTTTGTAACACGCCAGGGAAGTCACTGTGGCGCAGCCGGTTTTTCGCGATCAGCCTACGGCCTTCAGCATCGATTGACCCGCACCTGTGTCGCCGGTACGGAAGAACGCGACAGCTCGCGTCAACTGCCGCCCCTGCTCTTCGAGTGAAGCTGAGGCGGCCGCTGCCTCCTCAACAAGTGCCGCATTCTGCTGCGTCACCTCATCCATCTGCGTGATCGCCTGGTTGATCTGCTCAATGCCCCGGCTCTGTTCGCCCGATGCCGCCGCGATTTCGCCCATGATATCCGTCACCCGGGCGACGGCCTGCGTCACTTCCGCCATCGTTCTGCCGGCTTCACCCGCGAGCGTCGAGCCGTCGTGGATCTTCTGCACCGACGAGTTGATCAGATCCTTGATTTCCTTAGCCGCGCTCGACGAGCGCTGTGCAAGACTTCTGACTTCGCTGGCCACTACAGCAAATCCACGCCCCTGCTCACCGGCGCGCGCAGCCTCTACGGCGGCATTCAGTGCAAGGATGTTTGTCTGAAAAGCAATGCCTTCGATTATCCCGGTAATATCCGCGACCTTCGTCGAGCTCTCACTGATTTCGGTCATCGTCGCCACGACGCGCCCAACCACGCTACTGCCTTTCTGCGCGACTTCAGACGCGTTGGCGGCTAGCGCACTCGCCTGCTGTGCGTTCTCCGCGTTCTGTTTCACGGTCGATGTCAGTTCCTCCATGCTGGACGCGGTTTCCTGCAGCGACGACGCCTGTTGCTCGGTGCGGGACGAAAGATCCTGATTGCCGGTGGCAATCTGGCTTGACCCGGTGGCAATATTGTCAGCGGACGACCTGACCTTTCCGATCAGATCGACGAGGCTGGTCCGCATCTCGCCCATGGATGCGAGCACGCTACCCGACGGGGCATCCTTCGTACCGGCAACGGGGCCAAGATCACCCGTGGCGACCCGTCGGGTCGCTTGAGCCAGGGCCGTCGGCTCAGCGCCTAGCGCGTGTAGCAGATCCCGCGTAATCAGGACGCCGGCGAGCACCGCTATCGCAAGAGAGCCCAGACAGATGGCAATCAGCAGATTGCGCTGACTCCCGAACTGGTCTTCCGCCTCGCGGACCATTTCCACGGCACGTTCGCGGGTAGCGTCCGCAAACTCGTTGGATGCCTTGATCAGGGCAGCAAGCAGGGGACGGCATTTTGTATCGATTTCGTTGATCGCAGCTTCCTTCTGACCGCTCAGCGCCAGCCGGTCGATGTCCAGCGCCACGGGTTTATAAAGCGCCTCGATTCGTGAAATCTCCTCCGCGAGAGCGCGCGTCTTCGTGCTCATGTCCTGAGCGACAGCAACCATCGCGTTGAATTTTGCCAGTCGACTTTCGACGGCCTGTTCTGCATCGTCAACAGCTCTCTTCTCTGTTTCGACGTCGGCAGGCGTGGTGACGAGAACCAGATTGCGAACTGCCATTGCACGATCGTCAACGGAGGCACGAAGTGAGGCGGCCATTTCAGCGCGAGCGTTGATGCCGTTCACGTAACCGGCAAACCGCTCGTTGGAATCGTTCAGTGCTTTCAGTGCCAGCAGGGAACTGATCAGGACAACCATGACAAGCAGCCCGAAGGAAACGGTCAGCTTAACTTTCACCGGCAAATTCGTTAATTTCATGTGCACTCCCCTTGCGACTATTCGCGTGATGAAACGACACTCCGCAGTTTGAGACACCTACGTTGGCTTTCGAAGATGTCGCGCCTTGCATAATGCATAACGGCTCAAAAACGTCCTTACTGAAGCGGGAGCAAACCTCAGTGTGCTTCCTGCCAAGCTTTGCTCGACACGGAATTTTTCTGTCAGTGCAACGCGTCTGTTGGTAAGCCCAAGACGCCGCGGCTCGAATTCGGCCTCAACTCGATCAAACGCGCCGAGACCCGTCGAGATGCCGACACACTTGCCAACGGCTTCCCCGCACGCATTGGCCAGCGGCGCCACGGCAGCGAAGAGGCTTTGTCACATTGCCAAGCTAGCCGCGCAGAATTCCTATGATGAATAATTCCTGATTGCTGCTACGGTCATCATTCAGTTGAGTTTGCGCGGTATTGAAGACGGCTGTTCGTGGCGCTGAATTTGAGCAGACGACTTGCATCCAGATACGGCAGCGTTGAGACGATAAAGCAAGCCCTGACGAAACATTCGGCTATGGGGGCTTAGGTCCCGATTTGTCGCTGTCACTCGAATGCGGAAATGGCTAGGCCATCGCGAAGGTGCATCCTCGCGAAGCTCGATGCTTAAACAAATGCGGATTCGAATGGAACGGGTCATGCTGAGCCTGCGAGCGGATCCGCCTGCGCGCAACACACACGATTCCTGCCATTGCGCTTGGCGCGGTAGAGCGCCATGTCCGCCTGATGCGACAGCGCATCTACGGAAGCGTGCCGCCCGCGCCGACTTGTGGCACATCCGATGCTGACGGTGAATGCCGGTACCGTCTGCGCGCATCCGTCGAGCCGGTTGCGCTCCACCTCGCGGCGAATCGCCTCGGCGACCCGCGCGGCACCGTGGTCGTCCGTATCGGGCAACACCGCGACGAATTCTTCGCCGCCGTAGCGTGCGGCGAGGTCGCCGCGCCGCCGCGTATGTGCGCGGATGCATTCGGCGAGAAAGCGCAGCGCCGTATCGCCCAGTGCATGCCCGTGCTGATCGTTGTACTGCTTGAAGTGATCGGCATCGATGAATAGCACTGAAAGACTGCCGCCGCTGCCACGCTGCAGCCGCTCCCATTCGTCGGCCAGCGCGGTATCTAGCGCGCGGCGATTGTGCAGTCCGGTCAGCGGATCGGTGCGGGTGAGGTCGGTGAGCAACTCCTGCTTTCGCAGGTTGTCGCGCAGCGCGAATGCAAGCAGCCATACCGCCGCACAGAACATCGTGCCGATGGCGGATGCCGAAACGCCGACCGTCCAGGACAGGCGCGTAACACCAGCGAGTACATCGCGCTCGGCCGGCGCGACGACAGCGATCAGCGGCGTGCCTGGTACCCGCTGGTATGTGTACAGCCGCGTGATGCCGTCGATGCTCGAACGTGCGGGATAGAAGCCCGATTCGCTGTTCACCATCCGCTCGAAGGCTTTCGAGCGATGCAGCTGGGCCACCTGGTTTTCATTAAGCGGCGGGTTTCTCGCGAGGATCGTGCCGTCCACGCGCAGGATCGCGCTGACCCCACTCGGGCCGATGTCGAGGCGGGACAGAAGCTGCTCAAAATAGCGGAGATCGATGGCTACTACGGCAATGCCGTTAAACGCATGATTGGGTCGCTCAATTCGCCGCGAAAGCGCGATGGATTGCCGGCCGTCTCTCGCGCGCGCGCGATACACGTCGGAGACGTAGAGGCCGATGTTCTCCGAGTCGCGATGGACACGGAAATAATCTCGATCGCTGAAGTTCCAATGGTGTGTTGGCCCGCAACATCCGTCGATCAGCTGGCCGTGCTCATCCGTTGCGCCCATGCCTGTCAGGTATCGGGCTGCGGGGCGCCCGAACAACAAATCGTGGCGCAATTTAGGATCCATCCGTCTCACTGCGGGTTTGCTTAGACTGGATGCGAGCGCGATCAATGCGCCGTCAGACGTTTCGACCGTGCGCCCGATTTGGGTGGCGAGTATAGCTGCGACGTTTCGCGAAGTTTCACGCGCACGATCCACCGCTTCATTGTGTGCCGCCCACAGCGTCGCCGCGCTGATGCCGAGGGCGGCTAGCGACATCAGCGTCCCTATCGCGCCAACCAACAGATGGTTGCGTCCGGCCCAGTCGGCGATTTTCTCGATCGAAGTGAATGCGGGCATGTTCACGCTCATGTGAAAGCCGGCTGCAAGTACCGCGGCGCAGACCAAATTCGTGTTAACGGCGCGACGGTCAGGAAATCGAGGTCGGTATGGCGTCGCAGGGATTTCGCTAACAAGTGCCGCGACGGTACGCCTGCATATTCAGAGCGGTGTGTCATAGCCGTATGCCACAACCGATTCACCGCAGTCGGGATGATTCTGACAGTCCGTCGTTCGTTCGCAGTTCGACATATTGCGCGGAGTACGAAAGTGAAGGAATTCGCGCGACTGCAAGGCAACGGCCGCTTCCCCCACCCGTGGCGGGTCCATCTGCACGATTTCGCACATTTACGCATTGATAGGGGTGTTGACCTGGCCGATGAAACGACTCGACAGGGCGAGTGTTCTTGTTCCTCAGCACTGGCACGCGTATCCGGTAGGTTCGCGACTGCGTCCCATGAAGGCGAAACAGGCATCGTAATGCCGGCGGCGAATGCACTCTCGCTACCCACAGAGTTCCCATACCCGTGGCATGACGTCGGATTCGGAAACGCCCGAACGTGATGTATCTCATGATTAGAACGCTTCCCACTCTGCGTTCGCCATTTCGGCTGGGGCGGCAACTGATCTTGCAGACGAGGCATCCAGTGCCTTCTTCGCTCTCGCCGGTTGCACCCGGTGCGCGAGCGGAACCTTGGAAGCGGGCGGGCGAAGACTGATTTGCGCTAGTGCCATGCTTACTGCAGGTTGCCCTGTTCCGGCCACCTTGAACACGGAAACGGCATCCTTCAGCCTGGTCGCCTGTTCCTCGAGAGACTGCGCCGCCGCCGCTGCCTGTTCGACCAACGCCGCATTCTGCTGGGTCACTTCATCCATCTGGCCAACGGCCTGATTCACCTGTTCGATGCCGCGGCTCTGCTCTTCGGACGCAGCCGCGATTTCACCGACAATATCGGAGACCTGTTTAATCGCCTGCTTGACCTGCCCCATCGTGGAACTGACCTCTGCTGCCTGCGTCGCACCGTCCTGAATCGTTGTCACAGAGGAACTTATCAGCTCCTTGATTTCCTTCGCGGCAGCAGCGGACCGTTGCGCCAAACTGCGAACCTCGCTCGCCACCACAGCAAAGCCTCGTCCCTGATCGCCAGCACGGGCAGCTTCAACGGCGGCGTTCAACGCAAGGATGTTCGTTTGGAACGCAATGCCTTCAATAACGCCGGTGATTTCGGAAATCTTGTTTGAACTGCTGCTGATCTGCTGCATCGTCCCGACCATGGCCTGAACCGAGTCATTGCCCGTATCGGCCATGTTCGTGGCTGACGTGGCCAGCACGTTAGCCTGCCGGGCGTTGTCAGCGTTCTGCTTTACCGTTTCGGTCAGCTGCGTCATGCTAGCTGCAGTTTCTTCGAGCGACGCGGCCTGTTCCTCTGTCCGGGCAGAGAGGTCGAGATTGCCGCTAGCAATTTCGCGCGCTCCCACAGTAACGGACGCGGCAGACGTCTTGATTCCGCGGACCGTATCGCTGAGTTGCTGGTCCATTTTCTTCAGTGCGTCGAGAAGTTGGCCAAACTCCCCACGTGAGTCGACTACGATCTGATTTTCCAGACTGCCGCTTGCGATATGGTTCGCCACGTCAACAGCCCTGTTGAGCGGCTTCGAGATCGCACGGAGCAGATAAGCTGACATGCAAACGGCAACAACAATGCCAACGCCAAGAAGCGCGATTGCGCTCCACAGCGTAGTCCTGAACGTCGACCCACTATCGTCGACAAATCCTTGGGCCTGAGCCAGTTCGAGTGCGGCTGCCTTGTCCAGAGCATTGCTTATAGTCTCAGACACCGGAACAATCTGCTCAATCGCAGAAGATGCTGCGTCGAGATTACCCGCGCTCGCAGCCGTTATAGCTTCGTTCGCGAGTGCTGCAAACTGGGGCAGGCTTTTCCTGACTCCCTCGGCGATCTCGCGTTCCGTGTCGCTAGATACACCATCTGAGTAATAGCGATTCCACGACTTGTTGATCCGGTCAAATTGTTGTGGCATGGCCGCACTGAATTCCGTCGTTTTGGCCGAATCGTGAGCTACCTGAATACGCCTTAGCAGTAGGCGCACGTTCAGTTGGGCTGCACGAACCTCCGACAGTTCAGCAATCGGAACGGTACTGCCAGAATACCCGCCGATCACGTTCGAATTGAGCCTGGACAACCCATACGCCCCAAAGAGTCCGATCATTGCCATTAGTATCACGCACACACTAAACGCGAGAATGATCTTGAATCTGATCGTTTGTACAAAGTTGGCCATTGTGTCCACCTAGGAGTTGATGCCCGGTTCGATACTGCAAAACCGATGGGCACGGGCCAGCATCGCCAGGCCCTTGCATTGGTGAACGGTAATATGCGTCGTTTATTTATGGCAAAGATACTGAATTTACATTAGGGGTTCGCTTCTTTTTTTGTAGGGATATACGAATACGGGAATATACGGACGACACGACCTGACGTGGAAAAGGCTAAGCATCGATCATCCTTCATCCCTTCGCTTCTGCGTACAAGGATCTAAAGCCCAGAATGTTCAGAACGTAATGTTCGTGCGAACGCCGACGACGAACTCATTGCCGATACGTGAGCCGGCGTTGTCCGGTTGAGGAATCCCACCCGAAGGACGGAAAAAGTACTGCGCGTCCGCCTGAAAGATCCACCAGGGCGTGAGTTGACACTGATACGTCGCTTCGATCACAGTCTCGGCGCTGCGCGACGGATAGCCTGGCGTGGTCAGCGCGGCCGTATCGCTGGCGAGGTCTCGCGCGTGCGAGCCGATCTTCGCGTAGCCGACCGCAATCCCGGCGATGTCGTTATCGCGCCCGTTGAACGGCGCCTTGAGCGTCACACCTGTATTCACGCCGAAATCGATCAGATTGCGGTCGCCCGGCGCGCCCATCACGCGTGCAAATACATTGATCGAGCGTGGACCCTCAGCCGATGGACGCCACACCATCTGGTCCGCTACCGCATACAGGCTGTAGTCGCCTGTGTGGCTTTTAGGGATGCCGGTACTCGTCGGATCGGCGAGCGAGCGGCCCGTGTTGTCGAAACGCTGATCCGCGAAATGCTGCGTGTTGTACCAGAAGCCGAGTTTGTAGGTACCCGGTAAGCCTGACGAAGCGCCTTGATACGCAGGATTCTCAGGCGGCGGATTCAACGCGTACTGCACTTCGCCAATGACGAGCGCGCCATTGTGCAGGTTGAAGTTTGTGCCGTGTGCGTTCTGCTGTTGTGGATCGCCCGTGTTGCTGCCAGCGGGATTACCGCCGAACACGCCTGCGAGTACCGTCCATGCATCCGACGGCTTCACACGCACACGGGCGCCGAGCGTCGATAACGGATACGCCGGGCCACCGGCAGGCATGTCTATCGAAGGCAGTGCGGGCCAGCCAAAGGTCGCGTTGATGAATGGCGCGGCGTTTTGGCTGACCATGAATTCCTGATCGAGACTTTGTTGCCCGATCTTTACGTCTGCCTTGCCGCCAAGCAGCGTCTGCTGATACCAGAGTTCCCACAGACGCGTACTTGCGTCGCCCTCGATGCCGCTCGCGGTTTGCAGCGTCTGCAAGTTGCGTTGCGTCAGGCTGGTGCCGTGAATCTGCAACGCCGACACGTTAAAGCTGCCGCCCGCGAGTCCGATCGCCTTATCGAGGTCCACACCGACGGCCAGTTGGGTCAGGCCATCGTAAGCGCCGCCGCGCCGCGTGCCGCCCGTGAGATTACCGAGGTATTCACTCGTTTCCTGCAAGGCGAGTGTCACGCCGTACTGGCCGAGCAAAGGACGCAGGCCACCCATGTCACCCAGCAGAGTCGAACCCTCCCAGAATCCTGTTGGCGCAGCGTTGCTATCCGCGGCGGCTTTCGAAGCGGGTTCTGCGGGAGGCGTGCTCTCGGGCGCCGTTTGCGCGTGGGCGATCGACATCATGCCGAACGAGACCAGCGCGCTCAGACCGGCAGTCATTGCGGACGACAGCCATGTGGTTATCAGTTTTTTCTTCATGACGGGCAGGGACAGGTTGCGCCCTGTCTGTTCACGGACAAGGGCGTTGTAGTAATAGGAGACGCGGAATATGGCGCAAGCGTGAAGTCAGGAGATTTAGCAGAACCACCAGCTGAGCCGCAACGCACTCTCGAGTTCGCCACCCGCCGAAGATGTGGAGAACATCGCCACCATCGCCAACGCCATGGCCATCAGGGCGACAATTGCATAGCCGGTCGGCGTGAGCGGACGTCCACTAAATGCTGCGCGCAATACTGACCGTGCCAGTTCGACTCCAGCCTGGCGCAGTTTCTGGACCACGATATGCCGTAGCTTATGTAATGCACCAATGGGCCCCGACGTGTCGTTCGCCCCTTTGTTCGCAGCGAAATCCGTTGCGCCGCCGCGCATCGGTGCG
Organism: Paraburkholderia sp. XV; assembly: GCF_020177535.1. Taxonomy (NCBI): domain Bacteria; kingdom Pseudomonadati; phylum Pseudomonadota; class Betaproteobacteria; order Burkholderiales; family Burkholderiaceae; genus Paraburkholderia; species Paraburkholderia sp. XV. The sequence continues at coordinate 52,778 of NZ_JAGUUD010000052.1, forward strand.
TTCAGGCTATGCGCTCGTGCAGCGACGGCTGTCATTGGAGGGGCCCAGCGTTCACGTGACCATGCTGGCACGTGACGGACATCGAATGTCACCAGGCGTACTAGAGGCACAGCCCTGACCGATGTAAAAAAAGGAACAACGATGTTGGTGAAGAACATGACCCAACTCCCGCCGGGCCCGACAAGATGTCAGGCAACGTGCAGAGTCCCGTAATGTCAATACGAGACGAACGTAACGAAAGGGGAGCGTGCAATTGAAAGACAGCCGAAACCACTGTCTTCGATGAAGCGCACTAACCCGACTCTGCGAGTTAGCGGCGTAGGCGTATTCCTGCAGCGGCTATCTCGCGGTTGTTTTGCCGGTGCATATATGCATCGGACTTCCACTACCAGGACTCGTTTCCACGGAGGACTCCTTCAAGGCAACGCGGCGGATTGTATGCGGTGAAAAAGGTGGTTGGCAAGTTAAATTTCCGTGAAAAGCGACGCAGTGCGAAACAACTGAATTAACCTTTCGATCCGCTCTCGAACTGACCGTTTCGAAAGCTGTCGTTCACGTTCTACAAACTAATGGGAGATCCTCCGTGGAGTGTTTGAACATATGCTTGTCGCGCCTATAAACCGTTGCGGTTGATGTCGTCGAATTACCTTTTTGACGCGGTCAAGCATGCGCCTCGGTTCGTTCGAAGGGTCTCGTAATCGTGTCTCCGGACGAACCGGGCGCGGCCTTGACCGCCGCCTGATGTAACTGGTGCTCGAAGACCCTGGCATTCGCGTGACCTTCCTGCAAGCTACCATGGCAGGCAAGCCGCTCTGTGAAAAGCTCGGCTTCGTCCATTACCGGTATTCACGAGATTCACGACACGTCACCCTTCACCAGATCTGGCCGCGCGGTCAAGAGACGATACGCTCGCCCGATGCCGGCGGCGTCGCGGAGCGATCCACGATGCCTCGCTCGAAACACAGGAGACACTCTGCCAAGCGCCGTGTTGTCCTCTCGAAAAATACTCTCCTTACGATGGCGAGCGGTCGCCCATCGGCTTATCATTCCGACAGGTCTCGAAAATTTCCGCGAGTTAACGAATTTCGTTTGCGGGCAGGAACCATTCTATGAATGATCCTTTCTGCCGCAGGCTTAGCGGGTAAGGTCCCAGCTCTGATCAATGGACACTCTATGCGCAGGATCGTGAGACTGCTCTTGCTTCTTCTGTATTTGACTGGATCCGTGCCGACCGCGCACGCGACCACAATCGGTGTCGTCCTACCGGGCTCATCGCTTCTTTTCTATCAGGTAATGCTCAGGGGAATACGACAGTCGGCTCATGATCAGCATGTTGATCTGTTGATCCGCAGCCCGTCCGATGGGGAGTCGCTCAATACGCCGAATATCCAGTTGCATATTATCGATTACCTGGTGACGCAGGGAGTCTCCGGTGTGCTACTGGCACCGGAACCCTTGCGGAGCGACACGCAGGTTTCCATCCCCGTTCCTGTGGTCCTTGTCGATCGGGCCAACACCGATTACGACAGCGTCTCGACCGTTTACACAGACAACTTCGGAGCAGGCGGAAAGGCTGCGCTCAGCTTGATACCGGTTTTGAAACGGGGAGCCAAGGTGGCAATGCTGCGGCTCGCGCCCAACGTAAGTTCGACCACCGCGCGGGAAAGTGGATTCTTGAGCGTCGCCCGGAGAGAGGGATGGAATGTGGTGATCGACACCTACGTCGGATATCGCCCCCACGACGCAGAGGTGCTGATCGCTGAGGCGATAAACGCCTACCCGGACCACCTGGACGCGATTTTCGCGCCGGCTGAACCCATTGCCTACGGCGCTTTGCGGGTAATTGAAAGCACGCCAACCGACCAGCGTCCACGCCTTGTGGTATTCGACTGGCGTCCGGAATTTCTGGACGGGCTCAAGCGAGGAATTGTACATGCCGCCATATTGCAGGACCCTTACCGCATGGGTTATCTAGCATTGGCGGCCTTGGCCCGGACACTACGAGGCCATCCCCCGCCCCGGGAAATATTCGTCGATGTGACCACCGTAACGCCGAAGAACATGAACGATCCGGCGATCCGTTCGCTGTTGGCGAACTACGCCAGGTAAGCGGCGTCAGGGACGCATTTTTCGTGACTGGTTCAATTCACAGTGGAATTTCAATGAGACGTTAATCGTCTTGATTGCACGCATCGTGTTCCGCTTCGGCTTCATCCAGATGATCGGCCAGTAGCGCATAGAAAATGCGGTCGTAAAGACGTTCGGATACATCCGCTGACATATTGCAATCGCAATACGTTCTTAAAGCATTCAGGCACGCCGCGCATGTGCAGCGCGCGCTGACGCGTCTACTCGACAATCAGTCCATGCCGGATCGCGTAACGGATTACCTCGGCGTTGTTCGCAAGGCCGAGCTTCTGCATTAGCCGCATCTTGTGCGTGCTGATCGTCTTCGCGCTGAGCGCGCATATGTCGGCGATCTCGTTGACAGTCCTGCCAGCGGCGAGCATCTGCAACACCTGAAATTCGCGGTCGGACAGTACTTCGTGTGGCAGCATGTCGCCGCGGTGCGTCTCGAACACCATCGCATCGACGAGCTTCGGATCGATGAAACGGCCGCCGTCCGCGAGTTTGCGGATCGCCGCGAGTAGCACATTGGGATCGCTGTCTTTCGTCAGATAGCCCGTCGCACCAGCACGAAGCGCGCGCGATGCGACCTGCGCCTCGTCGTGAATGCTCAGCACCAGCACGGGCAATGTAGGCTGCTCGGCACGCACGCGTCGAATCAGATCGACACCGCTTATACCCGGCATCGTCATGTCGAGCAACAGCAGATCGACCGCGCAACCGCGCAGCTTGTCGACGACTTCCGCGCCGTGCGCCGCTTCCGCCGCGACGATCATGTCGCTCGTGGTCGCGATGATCTGCCTGAGTCCGCCGCGCACGATCGCGTGATCGTCTGCAATGAGTATCCTGATCATGGTTTGAGTCCGCCATCGAGCGGAATGTGAATCGAAACTGTCGTGCCGGCGCCCGGCGCGCTGTCGATCGACAGCGTCGCGCCGATCAGCCGCGCGCGTTCATACATGCCGAGGAGCCCGTACGAATACTCGCGGCGCGCCGCGTCACGGTCGAAGCCCCGGCCATCGTCGCAGACGCGCAGTTCTAGCGCGTCCGCCGTCGACACCAGCGACACATCGACGCGCGCCGCCTCCGCATGCCTCGCCACGTTGGTCAATGACGCCTGCACGATGCGGAACACGGCCGTCGCGTGTGCGTCCGACAGCGCGGGCTCGCCGCCTTCGATGCGCAGTTCGCAGGGAATCGCGTTGCGCCGGTTGAATTCGT